>CAMURX010000086.1 GCA_947097615.1 uncultured Neisseria sp.
TGCCGCTGCTGCCGACGGGCAGGGTGAGGGCTTCCTGCTGCGCTTCGCGCATGGCGTTGGCTTCGATGAGTTCGATTTTGCCGTCCACCGCTTCGAGGTCGCTGCCGCAGGAGGGGCAGAGGATGTTGTCGGCCAGGCCGCTCACCCAGTGGACGGGTGAGCCGCAGTTGGGGCAGTTTTCGGATTGGCGGCTGCCTTTCAGACGGCCTGTGCTTTCTTTGATTTGGTCGGCGGTGCGGGTGTATTGCAGTTGCAGGTCGTCGAGTTTGACGGCGCTGCCGGTGTAGAAGGCGGGCGGGCTGTCGGAGTAGTCGGTGGTGAGGAAGACGTTTTCGCAGCGCCAGTCGGCCACTTGGCTGACGCTGTCTTCTTTCAGCTCGAACGGCAGTTCACCCTGGGCGGCGGCGTGTTTGAGGGTGACGCGGCGCACGTCGGAGGCGATGAAGCGTTTGCTGCCAAAGTCGAAGGTGGTGAAACCGGCGCGGATGTCGTCGAAGGCGGGCAGGCCGTTCGGTGTGGCGTGTGGGCGGGTGAAGGTGTAGATGTCGCCCGCTTCGGCAAGCCAGCCGGTGCTGCCGTCGTCGAAGAGGACGTACCATTCGTTCCACACGCCCGCGTCGTAGTGCATCTGCACGCGGCCGACGAGGGAGAAGGGATGCGTACCCCAGCGCCCCTGCGTGCCGATTTGCAGCGGGCTGAAGTCTTCCAGCAGGGCGGAGTCGCGGCCGAGGTCGGCAACGCTCGCCGCCTCGCGCACGAGCATGCTGTTGCAGTAGCTGCAGACGAGGGTGACGGAGGTGGCGGAATGGGCTTCGACGCGCCCGCCGCAGCTGGGGCAGTCGGTGTGGAAGAGGGGTTCGCGGGTCATGGGTTTTCCGTGGAATCGGGCGGATGCGGGTTTCAGACGGCCTCTGCCGTTTGCGGCCGTCTGAAAGTGCTATGTCGGGTGAGGCCGTCTGAAAAGGGTTGTTTTTACCGTTTCAGACGGCCTTTTTCGGACGGTTCGGGGGCGTGCCGGGTTTTTCAGACGGCCTTTTACGTTGCAAACGCCGCTTGCTGATGCACCCCGGGATGTGCCGTCAGCCGATAAGCTGTTTCAGCACTTCGGCTTTGGCTTTTTCAAAGTCTTCGGCGGAAATCAGGCCGCCGTCGAGCAGGGCTTTGAGTTTCTGCAACTTGGCCTGCGGATCTTCGGCGGCCGTCTGAACGGGCGCGGCGGCCTCTCCGGCGGCGGGCTGGGCGTTCGGCTGCATCATGCCCGCCATTGCGCCGGCCATTGCCTGGCCGATGCCCGCGCCCACGCCCAGTCCCGCGCCGATGCCGGCAACGCCGCCTTCGTTCTGCGCCGCCAGCGGGATGGCTTCGGCGGTTTGGAATTTGGTGTAGGTGTCGAGGTTGCCGACGATGCCCATGGAGATTTTTTTGTCGAGCGCCTGTTGGATGTTGTCGGGCAGGCTGATGCTTTCGACGGTGGCGTTTTCCAGCGTCAGGCCGAGTTTGGCGAACTCGGGGGCGAGGTTTTCCGCCAGTTTCTGCGACAGCAGGATTTGGTTGGCGGCCATGTCGAGAAAGGGCGTGCCCGAATTGCCGAACACGGCGGCAAGCTGGGTGACGGCAATATTGCGCAGCTGCTGTTCGAGCTGGTGGCCGGTGTAGCTTTCGACGACGCCGCTGACCTGTTTGAAGAAGGTTTCGGGGTCGCTGATGCGGTAGCTGTACATGCCGAAGGAGCGCAGCTGCACCGCGCCGAACTCGGGGTCGCGCACGGTAACGGGCTGGGCGGTGCCCCATTTGCGGGCGAGCTGCTGTTTGACGTTGAAGAAGTAGACGTCGGATTTGAACGGGGATTCAAACAGTTTGTCCCAGTTTTTCAGATAGGTGAGGACGGGCAGGGTCTGCGTGTTGAGCTTGTACATGCCGGCGGAGAAGACGTCGGCGGTTTTGCCCTCGTCGACAAACAGCGCCATTTGCGATTCGCGCACGGTGAGGCTGGCACCGTTTTGGATTTCCTGGTCGGCAATGGGAAAACGCCACACCAGCGTTTCGTCGTCGGGATTTTCCCATTGGATGATGTCGATAAACTGCTTTTTAATGAAGCTGAACATGGCGTTTTTCCTTTGCGGTTGGGAGGGGGTTTCAAACGGGTTACGACAGACAGGCGGCGTTGAGCAGGCCGACGGCGACGGACAGGCTGCCGAACAGCGCGCCGACGGCGACATTGTTGGCGGCCAATTCGTCAGCAGCCTGCGGAATCAGGCGCTCGGCGGCGAAATACACGGCGATTTGCAGCGCGCCCGCCGCCACCGCCCACAAGAGAAAGTCGGTAAAACCGACGCTGTGGGAAATGCTGGATGCCAGCGGCAAGCAGAAGCCGACGGTGGTGCCGCCGAAGGAGAGGGCGCAGGCGAGGTTGCCGTTTTTAATCAGATGCAGCTCGCGCACGGGGGTGATTTTGACGTAGAGGGTGCAAAACAAAGCCAGCAGCGCGAGGGCGGCCAGCATGTATTGCAGGTAGAGGAAGTATTGGGCGGGGGAGATGGACATTGTTCGTTCCTAAGTAAACCATGCGGCCGATTATGCCACAACCGTGCCGCCCGTCCGCCTTGCCAAACCGCTTTCAGACGGCCTTTTGCGTTTTTTTTACATCTTCAAAAAGGCCCCCGACCAGCCTATAATCCGCAGGCCGTCTGAAAGCCCGTTTCCCGTGCACACGGGCTTTCAGACGGCCTCCCGTTTCCCGTTCCCGCCTACACCGAAGGACAACCGCCATGAGACCTCTGCGCGCCGAAATCCGCCTCGACCGCCTGCGCGAAAACTACCAAACCCTCAAACAAATCCACGGCGGCCGCATGCTGGCGGTGCTCAAAGCCGACGCCTACGGCCACGGTGCGCTGCGCTGCGCCCACGCGCTGGCCGACATGGCCGACGGTTTTGCCGTCGCCTTTCTCGAAGAAGCCCGCCTGCTGCGAGAAAACGGCATCGCCAACCCCATCGTCCTGCTCGAAGGCGTGTTCGAGCCCGAGGAATACGCCGAAGTGGAACGGCTCAATCTGTGGCCGGTGGTTGGCAGCCAGTGGCAGCTGGAAAGCCTGCTGCGCCGCGACTGGAAGACGCCCGTTACCGTGTGGCTGAAAATGGATTCCGGCATGCACCGCGCCGGTTTCTTCCCGCAAAACTACGCCGCCGCCCACACCGCGCTGATGCAGAGCGGCAAAGTCGCCGCCGTCGTCAAAACCAGCCATTTCGCCTGCGCCGACGAAGAAGAGCGCGGCATGACCGACATGCAGATCGAAACCTTCGACCTCGCCTGCGCCGCTTTGGCGGGCGAAGAGAGCCTGGCCAACTCCGCCGCCGCCCTCGCCTACCCGCAGGCGCGGCGCAACTGGGGCAGGGCGGGGCTGGCGCTTTACGGCGTCGATCCCTTTCTGGAAAAAGACCCGCGCTTCAAACCCGTGATGCGCCTCGTTACCGAAATCTTCGGCGAACGCGTGTTGCAGCCGCACGAACCGATAGGCTACGGCGCAAGTTTTTATACCAAACGCTCCACCCACGTCGGCCTCGCCGCCGCAGGCTATGCCGACGGCTATCCGCGCCGCGCCGCCACCGGCACGCCCGTTGCCGTCGAAGGCCGCCGCAGCCGCATCCTCGGCCGCGTTTCGATGGACATGCTCACCGTCGAGCTGGCCGACACCGGCGAAGGAATCGGCAGCGAAGTCGAATTGTGGGGCGACGCGGTGGACATCAACGAAGTTGCCACCGCCGCAGGCACTATTGCCTACGAGCTTTTGTGCAACGTCAAACGGGCGAGATTCGTCTATATCCAATAACATAGAGGCCGTCTGAAAAGAGGCCGTCTGAAAAACGGTACGCGCTTATGGACAAAACATCAGAGCAGGCAGGCGGACGCAAAGCCGTGCGCCGACGGCTGCGGCAAATCGCGCAGATTAAAGAACTGCTGCGGCAGGCTGACGACGCATGGTCGGCGGCCTCATCGGCAACCGGCACGGCCTCGATGGCGGAAGCGTTCGACTTTTTCAGTAAAAGCAAGGCGGTATCCTTCTATTCCGCCATGCAGTCCGCGCAGGCCGCATCCCAAATCGAACACGCCCAAGCGGCCATGCGCCGCCTGAACGAAGGCTTGGCCGACATGGCCGCCCATATCGGCTGCGACGCCGACATTCCCAACGATTTGCCCGATTTGGCGGCCGACCTGCTGTGCGCCCCCGATTTCGATTTTTTGTCTGCCCTGAATTACCTCAAATTGAACGCTGCGGGCGGGGCGTGCAGCCGCGCGAAAGAGCAACTGGCCGAACTCTCCGAGCGCATTGAAGCATACGAACAGCAGTTGCAGGACTGCCTCGAAAGCTGATATTTCCTTTTTTTTCAGAAACGTCATCCCCGCGTAGTCGGGGACGGCCTCCAATCCGGAAACCCCGCCATGACCCACCCCGCCATCGCCCTTGCCAAACAACTCATCGCCCGCCCCTCCGTAACCCCCGACGACCAAGGCTGCCAGTGGCTGATTACCGAACGCCTCGCCCTCCTCGGTTTTGCCGTCGAAGAAATGAACTTCGGCGACACCAAAAACCTCTGGCTGCGGCGCGGCACGTCTGGGCCGCTGGTGTGCTTTGCCGGACACACCGACGTCGTCCCCACAGGCCCGCTGGAAAAATGGACGTCGCCCCCCTTCGAGCCGACCGAGCGCGACGGCAAACTCTACGGGCGCGGCGCGGCCGACATGAAAAGCAGCATCGCCGCCTTTGTCGCCGCCTGCGAAGCCTTTGTCGCCGACAATCCGCAACATAACGGCAGCATCGCCCTGCTGATTACCTCCGACGAAGAAGGCGACGCGCACGACGGCACGGTGCGCGTCGTCGACGTCCTCAAAGCGCGCGGCGAAACCATAGACTACTGCATCGTCGGCGAACCCACCGCCGTCTCCGCCCTCGGTGACACCATCAAAAACGGCCGTCGCGGCTCGCTTTCCGGCACGCTCACCGTCAAAGGCAGACAAGGCCACATCGCCTATCCCCATCTGGCCGACAACCCCGTCCACCGCGCCGCTGCCGCCCTGGCCGAACTGGCCGCCGAACAATGGGACGAAGGCAACGCCTACTTCCCGCCCACCGGCTTCCAAATCTCCAACATCGCCGCAGGCACGGGCGCGACCAACGTCATTCCGGGCGAGCTCACCGTCAAATTCAACTTCCGCTTCTCCACCGCCTCGAATTCAGACGGCCTCAAACGCCGCGTGCACGCCATACTCGATCGCCACGGCCTGCAATACGATTTGCAATGGAGCCTGTCCGGCCAACCCTTCCTCACCGAAGCCGGCCGCCTCACCGAAAGCGCGCAAAACGCCGCCGAAAAAATCTGCGGCATCCGCCCCGAACTCTCCACCACCGGCGGCACGTCCGACGGCCGCTTTATCAAAGACATCGCCCGCGAACTTATCGAACTGGGCCCCGTCAACGCCACCATCCACCAAATCGACGAACACATCGCCGCCGCCGCCGTCGGACAACTCGCCGAAATCTACCGCACCATGCTCGCCGACCTGCTCGGTTAACGCAAAGAGGCCGTCTGAAAGCGCGTTTTCAGACGGCCTCCCACCTTAAAAACCGCCGCCAAAGGAACAAGCCATGACCGAACACGTTTTGCTGCTGCACGGCATCCATATGCACGCTTGGACGATGCTCCCCTTTGCCCGCCTGCTCAAACAACAGGGGCTGGACGTGGAAACCTTCGGCTATTACAGCATTTGGCAGACACACGAAGCACACTGCGCCGCGCTGGCCGAAGCCGTCGAAGACTTTTTCAGACGGCATCCGCAACAGCCGCTGCATTTTGTCGGCCACAGCCTCGGCGGGCTGGTGCTGCGCCGCTTCGCCGCCGCGCGTCCCGACCTCGTGCGCGGCCGCATCGTTACCCTCGGCACGCCGCACCAAGGCAGCCGCACCGCCGAAACCATCCGCCACAGAGGGCTGGGTATGCCGCTGTTGGGCGGTGCGTACCGCGAAATGCTCGACGGCAACCTGCCGCCCCTACCCGAAGGCGTAATGCTCGGCAGCATCGCAGGCAACGCGCCGATGGGTGTCGGCCGCCTCTTCGGCCTGCACGGCGAAAACGACGGCACGGTTTTGGTGGCGGAAACCCGCTGCGGCGGCATGGCCGACCACATCGTTTTGCCCGTTACCCACACGGGTATGCTGAACGACGGCGAAACGGCGCATCAGGCAGCGGTTTTCCTGCGGCAGGGCAGCTTCGAGCGCGGGCAGAAGGCCGCCTGAAAACCCACGGCAGTACAGCAAAAAGGCCGTCTGAATCTTTCAGACGGCCTTTTTGCCAAGGCTGCAGTTTACAAACCCAATTCGCGCAAAAAGCGCACGTCGTCCGCCCAGCCGGATTTCACTTTCACCCACACTTTCAAAAACACTTTGCAGCCGAACAGTTTTTCCATATCGAGCCGCGCTTCGGTGGAGATTTTTTTCAGCTTTTCGCCGCCTTTGCCGATAACAATGGGTTTTTGGTTTTCTTTATCAACCAACACGGCGATATAGATATGGTAAATATCGTCGCCCTCTTCAAACTGTTCTACCTCGACATTCATCGCATAGGGCAGCTCTTCGCCCAGATAGCGGAACAGTTTTTCGCGCACGATTTCGCTGGCGAGAAAGCGGCTGGAGCGGTCGGTAACCATTTCTTCGGGGTACATCGGCACGCTTTCGGGCAGGTAGGGCTTGACCTGCGCCATCAGCGCGGCCAACCCCAGCCCGTGTTTCGCGCTGACGGTTTCGCAGCCGGCAAAGTCAAATTCGGCACGCACGCCTTCGATAAACGCGTTCAGAGCGGCGGCATCGGCGTTGCCCTTGTCCACTTTGTTGACGACAAGAATCACGGGCGTGTGCTTAGGCAGCAGCTTCATCACGGCGCGGTCGGCATCGGTAAAGCGCATCGATTCGATGACAAACAGCACCACATCCACGCCGCCGATGGCTTCGGTAACGTTTTGGTTGAGGCGGTCGTTGAGCGCGTTGCGGTGG
>CAMURX010000087.1 GCA_947097615.1 uncultured Neisseria sp.
TGTTTGCCTACGGTGTAAGAGTGCCATAGTGTTTGTGGATTGATGCGGTTGCCGCCGTTGAAATACTTGTTACAACATTTGCATTTGTATCGTTGGCGACCTTGATGCTTACCATTCTTTTTGACCTATTTTGAGCCGCAAAAAGGGCATTTTTTGTGTTCAAAGGTTTTGACTCCGCTTAAAGCCTTGTAGCATAAGGCTTGCGGGGGTTTTGGGCAGTAAATTTGTTACTTACGCCGTATTACATACTGTCTGCGGCTTGCTGCCTTGTATCTTTTTTATTTTGGATCACTATACATTATGCAAGCTGTGCTCGCTGAAAGTCCGCATCAGGGTTTCAGACGGCCTTCGGTCGGGAACGGTATTGTTAGTTAAGGGTTCGGATTATCGGGCAGATTTTACGTTATGAAACTGTCGGTAACGGGATTTGGCAGCAGGACGGGTGGCGGAAAGAGGCCGTCTGAAAAGCAGGTTTTCTGTTTTCAGACGGCCTTTTTTATGCCGCTGCGGTTTAAGCGGTGACGGAATAGACGGTTTCAGACGGCCACGGTTCTGCGGCGATGATGGAGGCGATGGCGGCGGCGAGACCGTTTCTGTCCATGTAGTCGCGCGGGATTTCTGTGAGACCGGTGTGCAGGGTGTGGCTGCCGCCTTTGTCGTCGCCGAGGCCGCAGGGGCGGAGGATGACCCATTGCAGGGAGCTTTGGCGCAGGCGGTTTTCGGCTTCGGTTTTGGCGCGGACGGCTTCACCGAGGGCTTGTTTGAACATGTCACTCATGCCTTCGTATTGTTCGCCGCAGCCCATGCTGGTGACGAGCAGCAGGCGCGCCTGCGGGGCTTGGGCGGCAAGAGCGTCGATGATGTTGATGTTGCCTGTGGCGTCGCTGCGTACGCCCGCGCTGTTTTTGCCGCCGACGAAGCTGACGACGGTTGTCGGGCGGCTTTGGCGGACGGCGTCGGTGCAGGCTTGCAGGTCGAGGACGTCGGCGGTAAGGGTTTGCACTTTGTGTTCGGCGTAAAACGGGTCGTCTGCCTGTTCGCTGCTGCGCAAAACGGCGGTGAGGCCGTCTGAAAAGCCGTTTTGGCGCAAGTGGGCGATGAGGGCGCGGCCGCTTTTGCCGTTGGCGCCGAAGATGGTGATCATGTTATGCCTCCCCGACGCCGAAGAGGGCGCGCATGGCTTGGATTTGGCGTTCTATGAGTTCGCCGTTTTCGTCGCGGCCGACGTAGATTTTGAACATGGCGCCGCCTGCGCGGTTGATGAAGTTGAGGGAGACGGTGCGTTTGCCCATGAAGGGGCGTTCGACGAGGTAGATGGCGGCGCAGTTTTCGTAGTAGATGTGGCCGTGGATGCCGCCGGGTTCGGGGGCTTCTTTGAAGTTGTAGAAGCCGCGGCCGACGCTTCCGTCGGGCAGTTTGCCGGTGACTTCGGCGATGACGTCGGGGGTGTGGGCGATGAAGGTGACGGCTTCGTTCCAGGCGGCTATGGCCTGCATGATTTCGACGAAGCGGCCGCCGTCGGTTTGGTGCACGGTGCCGGCGGGCAGGCAGTTGATGATTTCCTCAAAAGTGCATTGGTGTTTGGCGGCCAGCATTTCGAGGATTTGGCCGGGGTTTTCGGCCAGGGTGTCGCGCAGGACGGTTTTTTGTTCTTCGGACAGGGGTTGCATGGATTGCTCCTTTTCTTCGGTTGCGGGAAGTGCAAGCATGAGCTTGCGGGTGAGGGTGGGCGACCAGTAGCGGCCGCTGGTGTTTAATTCGATGAGGCCGTCTGAATCGGGCGGGTTGGTGAGCCCCATTTCTTGCCATTGGCGCAGCAGGGCGGTGGCGCGGGGGTGGGCGGCGAACAGGCGGCTGTCGATGCGGCCGAGTTCGATGTCGTGCTGCAGGCGGCCGAGGAGGTATTTGTTGTCGCTGTGGCGGCTCATGTGGCTGATGTTTTTTTGCCCTGCGGGGGTGGCGAGGTAGTTTTCGAGATCGCTTTGCACCTGGTAGCTGTAGCCGCCGCCGTTGCCGCCCGCGCCCGAGCCGAAGGCGAGGCAGGGGATGTTGGATTTGACGAGGCTGTTGTACAGGTTGCGCTCGCCGCGCCCGGGGTAGGCGAAGTGGTTGTTGCTGATTTGTTCCCAGCCCTGATCTGCCATGTAGGCGACAGTGTGGGCGTATTGCACGGCCTGGGTGTCGAAACCGGCGGGGGCGGGAAACGCGCCCTTTTCTATCATGCGGTTGATGGGCAGGAAGGGGTAGCAGTTGAAGGCGTAGGTGTCGAGTCCGGCCAGCGGCAGGGCGGCGGCGATGTGCAGGTCGTTTTGCCAGATTTCTTCGGTTTGGCCGGGCAGGCCGAAGATGAGGTCGGCCACCAAAACGGTTTTCAGACGGCCTAAGCGTTCGAGATAGGCCGCCGCTTCTTCGCCGCTGTGTTTGCGGCCGAGGCGGCGGCGGATGTGGGTGTTGAAGGTTTGCACGCCGATGGAGATGCGGGTGACGCCGGCGTCGATGGCGGCCTGCGCTTTGTCGAGGTCGAAATGGCTCATGCGGCCTTCGAGGGTGAATTCGCAGTCGTCGGCCAGCGGCAGGTATCGGTAACAGGCGCGGATAAGGCGGACGAGGTCGTCGGTAAGCAGGGCGGTGGGCGTGCCGCCGCCGAAATAAACGGCGCGGATTTTGCCGCCGCCTTGGCGGATTTGGGCTTCTTGGACGAGCTCTTCGATAACCTTGTCGGTGTAGCGTTGGCTTTGGTCGTCTTTCCAGGCGTTGCGGTAGAAACCGCAGAAGACGCAGTGGTTGGCGCAGAAGGGGATATGCAGATAAGCCAGCGCGTCTTCGTGCAACACAGTTTGCGCCTGCTCGCGCCAAAGCTGCTGCCATTGGCCGTTCGGCACGGGCAGGCCGCCCCAAATCGGCATCAGGGCTTGGCGTTCGGGAAAGGCGTCGGGCACGGCTTGGTCGGATCGGATTTTTATTACTTGATTCATATTATCATGATATATAATCTAATGGTAACTATTATTGTATAAAATGATATTATGAATTTTGATTTATATCAATTTTTGTAAGCGTTTGCCGAAAAGACGCAAACTGCACTTTGCCTAAACACCGATTCATTCACAACTAATTATTTTATAAAATATAATACAAATTAGAGGCGGATGCTTAACCCATATGCTTTTTTTCAGACGGCCTTTGGCACATCAGCCCACTTTCACCGAAGTCATGCTTAAAGAGCCACCAACCAGCGTGTCGTTGAACAGCTCCACCGGTTCGCCCTCATCGCGCAATGCCGCAATATACAAGAGCGGCAGATAATGCTCGGGCGTGGGTACGGACAACGCGGCGGCATCGCCGAGACGCAGATAATTGGTCAGCGTATCGTTATCCCCCTGTACCAGAGCTTGGTTGATGCGGTAGGCAAACTCAAACGCCCACGCGTAGCCCGTGCCGATTTGGTCGGCGTGTTCGCGGCTCATCAGGCGCAGGTTGTGGACGATGTTGCCGCTGCCTGCCACCAACACGCCTTCGTCACGCAGCGGCCGCAATTTGCGCGCCAGTTCGAAATGCTGCCGCGCGTCGAGCCGGCTGTCGATGCTCAGTTGGACAACCGGAATGCCGGCATCGGGATACAGGTGCTTCATCACCGTCCACATCCCGTGATCAAAACCACGATCAGGGTTGCCGCGCACGCCTTCGTCCGACAGCAGCCCGCGCACGCGCGCCGCCAATTCGCGGCTGCCCCGGGCGGGATAATCCACCTGATACAGATCGCGCGGAAAACCGTAAAAGTCGTATATCAGCTCCGGTTGCGCCGCCTCAGTCACTTCCTGCGACGCGCCATACCAGTGCGCCGACACCATCAGCACGGCTTCGGGCTTGGCAAAGGTCTGCGCGATACGGGCAAAGCCTTGGTTAAAGGGATTATTGCGTTCGAGCACATTCATCGGGTTGCCGTGGCCGAGAAACAGGGCGGGCATTTTCATTGGTTTGCTGTTCATGATGATTTCTCTTGTTATGTGTGTGGAAAAGCGCGGATTGTAAGAACGGGGCGGCGGCAGATAAAGACGGCTTTTGCAGAGGCTGCGTTAACCGGATGTTGACGATGCGTATTCGAAGGCCGTCTGAAAACACAAAAAGCGTTTTCAGACGGCCTTTTTGCCCGATTGCGGCAACAAAAAAGCAGGCTGCGCGGCCTGCTTTCCCGATGCCGGTATCGGCTGCTTATCCGCCGGACGCGGAGGGCTCGGATTCGGTCTGCGCTTCGGCATCGGCGCCGTCGGCCAAATCGTCGAACTCCGGTTCGGCTTCAAACACTTTGCCGTTGAGTTTCATGCGGCCTTGGGCGATGTCGATGTGGGTGGCGATGTTGCCGCTGTCGTCGAGCGTGAGGAATCCTTGTCCCGCCATGTTGCGTACGGTGCTCTGCACCATCAGGCGCAGAGTTTCGTCGATGTCGTCGACGGCTGCCGTGCCTTCCGCTTCGTCTTCGGGGTTGACGGTAAACAGGCTGCGCGCCTGGCTGACGGCCATGTTTTCCAAAAGCGGCTCGGGCACGTTGAAACGGAATTCGGCCTGCGTTTTTTTCAGCATGGCGGCAAAGTCGTCCAAATCGCCGCGCGTGAGGCCGTTGAAGGCGATTTGGCCGTCGGCGTGGATTTTGCCCTGCGGCAGGGCGAAGTCGAAGGTGCGGATTTTGATAACGGGGTTTCCTGTGAAGAGGCCGGAGGCTTCATTACGGGCGGTGTGCAGCAGGGCGGTGCGGATGTCGTCTTCGCTCATGTTTCTCGAGGCGATTTCGGCCAGCTTGCGTTTGACGGCCAGCAGCGAGGCGGCTTCGAGATGTTCGGCGGCAACGTTGATGTCGAGCGGGCCGTAGGTGTCGTTGCCGTAGGCGAGTTTGTCGAAGCGGAAGCGGCCTTCGCTGCTTGCCCAGCCGCCCTCTTCGTTCATGGTGGTGTCAAAACGCAGGTTTTCCAAGGTGATTTTGGACGGAGGAACGGTGCCGGTAGGGTTGATGAAAGCGCCTATCTGCAAATCGGTGACGAGATTGACCAGCTCGTTGAGCTTGATGTTGTAGTCCAAGCCTTCCTGCCATTGCAAGGCTAGGCGGTCGAGTTTGAAACTGCTGCTGCCGACGGCGAGTTTGCTCGGGCTGTCGTAGGTGTCGCTGCCGATGTGCAGATTTTCCAGCACGATGTCGCCTTTGTCGGCCAGTTTGACGTGCAGGCCGGGGGCGGTGTAGCCGCTTTTGTAGCTCTGCCAGCCCGAGGTGTAGTCGGTCTGCCCTTCCAAGCCTTTCCAATTGAGGGCGATGCCGGAGAGTTCGTCGTAATCGAAAGCGGGGATGCTGAGGTTCAGACGGCCTGAGCCGCCAAAACCGATGGTGTTGGTTAAGGAAACGGGGGTTTTGTCGCCGAAAAAGCGTTTCAGCACTTTTTCCGATTCGGCGCGGTAGCGAAATTCGCTTTCCACTTTGGCGGCGGCAAAACCACCCGCAAACGGGCCGTGCTGAATACGGTTGACGACGGTAACCGGCTCGGAAAGCACGGTTTTCAGGTTGTCGGGCAGATAGGCGGCGGCATTGTTGAGCAGCGTCGGTTTGAGGCGCACCTGCATCGTTTCGGTGGAGGAAAACCAGCCGCGCTCGTATATGCGCGATTCAACGGTGACAAAACTGCTTTCCTGCAACAGACGGTATTGCCCGTCCAGCACCGTTTCCGCCTGTTTGCCGAAATAATAGGGCAGCCCGCCGACCACTGCGGCCGCCGCCGCGGCAAGCCCCGCCAAACCCGCAACCAGTTTTTTCTTCATCGTGACGCAATGCCTGAAATTTAAAGGCAGCAAGCATAGCACCATTTGCCCGCTTTGTCTTTTCAGACGGCCTTTCGCACTGGGAAAAAGCCCTTCGTCAGCCGCCGCTTTCCGCTATAATGCCGCCCTTTCCAACAGGAGAAAAACCATGTACGACTACCAATCCGACGCCACCAAATTCCTCAACGAATACATAGAAAAACACCCCGAAGAAGCCGAACGCCGTCTGAAAAACCGCAGCCTCTTATGGGATGTCGAACTCAATCCCGAGGAAGAAAAAGACTTTGCCGCCGCCAAAGTGGCGAAAAAACCCTACACCTATTATTCCTACGACTAATCCCGCCGCATGAGCATCCGCGCCACTGCCGCCACACCCGGGCTTCTCGCCTACCTGCGCGGCATCAACCCCGCCGAACACCCCGCCCTCGCCCGCTTGCGCGAACGCACCGCGCAGCACCGCATGGGCAAAATGGCCGTCGCCCCCGAGCAGGCGGCCGTTTTGGCTTGGCTCGCGCGTCTCACAGGCGCGGAAAACTATCTGGAAATCGGCGTTTTCACCGGTTACAGCAGTACCGCCGTCGCCCTCGCCCTGCCCGAACACGGCCGCGTCACCGCCTGCGACATCAACGCCGCCTACACCGAATACGCGCGAGAGGCTTGGCAGGAAGCGGGCGTAGCACACAAAATCAGCCTGCACCTGCAACCGGCAATCTTCACCCTCGACGAACTCCTCGCCGCCGGACGCGCCGACAGCTACGATCTTGCCTTTATCGACGCCGACAAAGCCCCCACCCCGCATTACTACGAACGCTGCCTGCGCCTCGTGCGTCCCGGCGGCATCATCGCCATCGACAACCTCCTGCTCGGCGGCCGCGTCACCGAACAGGCACGGGAAGACGACCCACCCGCCCTGCCCGTCATCCGCGCCTTCAACGCCGCCCTGCCGCACGATGCCCGCATAGAACCCCTCACCCTGCCCCTGGGCGACGGCCTCACCCTGCTGCGCAAACGCCCGCACCCCGAGGCCGTCTGAAAAAACGCCGCACGACATATGAAACTCCCCTTCCCTGCCGCCATCCTCCTGCTTACCGCCTGCGCCGCCGCGCCCCAAAACGGCAATACGCCCGCTGCCGAAACCGCATCCGCAGAAACCGCCGTCCCCTACCCTGCACCCGACCTGCAAAGCCAGATCGACAGCCTCGGCACGGAAATCGCCCGCCTCAAC
>CAMURX010000088.1 GCA_947097615.1 uncultured Neisseria sp.
TGAAAGCTACGGCTGGCACGTCGTGCCCAACGTCAACGGCCACGACACAGCCGCGATTCAGACGGCCATCGAAGCCGCCCGCGCCGAAAGCGGCAAGCCCTCGCTGATTTGCTGCAAAACCCTCATCGGCAAAGGCAGCGCCAACAAAGAAGGCAGCCACAAAACCCACGGTGCACCTTTGGGCGGCGACGAAATCGAAGCCACACGCAAACATTTGGGCTGGAACTACGGCGCGTTTGAAATCCCGCAGGAAATCTACGATGCTTGGAGCGCCAAAGAAAAAGGCGCGAAACTCGAAGCCGCGTGGAACGAACTGTTCGCGCAATACCAAGCCAAATTCCCTGCCGAAGCCGCAGAATTTGTACGCCGCATGGAGCGCAAACTGCCGGACAACTTTGATGCCTATATTCAGACGGCCTTGAAAGAAGTCTGCGCCAAAGGTGAAACCATCGCCACGCGCAAAGCCAGCCAAAACAGCATCGAAATCCTCGCCAAAGAGCTGCCCGAGCTGGTGGGCGGATCGGCCGATTTGACCCCGTCCAACCTCACCGACTGGTCAAACAGCGTATCCGTAACCCGCAACGGCGGCGGCAACTACATCCACTACGGCGTGCGCGAATTCGGCATGGGTGCGATCATGAACGGCCTGTCGCTGCACGGCGGCGTGCGCCCCTTCGGCGCGACCTTCCTCATGTTCAGCGAATACCAGCGCAACGCCCTGCGTATGGCCGCGCTGATGAAAATCAACCCCATCTTCGTGTTCACCCACGACTCCATCGGCCTGGGCGAAGACGGCCCGACCCACCAGCCCGTCGAGCAAACCGCCACCCTGCGCCTGATTCCCAACATGGACGTATGGCGCCCCTGCGACACCGCCGAATCGCTGGTTGCCTGGGCAGAAGCTGCCAAAGCGGCCGACCGCCCCAGCACGCTGGTTTTCAGCCGCCAAAACCTGAAATTCCTGCCGCGCAACGATGAGCAGCTTGAAAACATCAAACGCGGCGGCTATGTCGTTTCCGAAGCGCAAGGCGAAGCCCAAGCCGTCATCATCGCCACCGGCTCGGAAGTCGAACTGGCCTTGAACGCACAAGCCGCGCTGGCTGCCGAAGGCATAGCCGTACGCGTCGTTTCCATGCCCTCGACCAACGTGTTCGACCGCCAAGACGTGGCCTACCGCGCCGCCGTGTTGCCCGACCACCTGCCCAAAGTCGCCGTGGAAGCCGGCGTATCCGACGGCTGGTACAAATACGTCGGCACCAACGGCGCAGTACTCGGCCTTAACCGCTTCGGCGAATCCGCCCCTGCCGACGAGTTGTTCAAACTGTTCGGCTTTACCACGGAAAACCTGGTTGCCACGGTGAAATCCGTTCTCTGAGGCCGTCTGAAACGTCCGAATCCGTTTAAACAAAGCAGCAACAGGCCGTCTGAACCTTTTCAGACGGCCTCAACACAGGAAAGATCATGAACGCCACGCAGTTAATCGAAAACCTTACCCGCATTGTCGGCCAAAAACACATCATCACCGACCCGGCCAAAACCGAACAATACCGCCAAGGCTACCGCTTCGGCGAAGGGCAGGCGCTGGCGGTGGTGCGGCCGGGTACGCTGTTGGAAATGTGGCAGATTTTGCAGGAATGTGTAGCCGCCGACGTGATTGTCATCACCCAAGCCGCCAACACCGGCCTCACCGGTGGCTCGACTCCCAGCGGCCACGATTACGACCGCGACATCGTCATCGTCAACACCATGCGCATCGACATCATCCAGCCGATTAACGGCAACGAACAAGTCGTCTGCCTGCCCGGCGCCACGCTCAACCGGCTTGAGATGCTGCTCAAGCCGCTCGGGCGCGAGCCGCATTCCGTTATCGGCTCGTCGTGCATTGGCGCATCCGTCTTGGGCGGCGTGTGCAACAACTCCGGCGGCGCATTGGTGCAGCGCGGCCCGGCCTACACCGAAATGGCACTGTTTGCCGAAATCGACAGCGAAGGCCGTCTGAACCTCGTCAACCACCTCGGCATCGATTTGGGCAGCACGCCCGAAGAAATTTTGCACAACCTGCAAGGCTGGCACTACCAGCAAAAAGACATCGACCAAAACGCAGGCAAAGGCCACGACCACGCCTATTGCGACCATGTGCGCCAAGTGGATGCGCCCACCGCAGCCCGCTTCAACGCCGACCCCGCCCGCCACTACGAAGCCAGCGGCTGCGCGGGCAAACTGATGGTGTTTGCCGTGCGCCTCGACACCTTCCCGCAGGAAAACCAAACCGCCGTGTTCTACATCGGCACCAACGACATCAACGAACTCACCGACATCCGCCGCGCCGCACTCTCCGAGTTCCAGAGCCTGCCCGTTTCCGGCGAATACATCCACCGCGACGCGTTCGACATCGCCGCCGTATATGGCAAAGACACCTTCTACGCCATCAAAAAATTCGGCACCCACCAACTGCCCAAACTGTTCGACCTCAAAGCCCGCGCCGACCGCATCGGCAAAAAAATCCCGTTTCTGCCCAAACACTTCACCGACAAAGCCATGCAGTTTGCCAGCCGCTTCATGCCGCAGCACCTGCCGCAATCCCTGCGCGACTACCGCGACCGCTATGAGCACCACCTGATTCTCAAAATGGGCGGCGCAGGCGTGGAAGAAGCCCGCGCGTTTCTGAAAAACTACTTCGCCAACCACAGCGGCGCATATTTCGAGTGCAACGCCGAAGAAACCCAAGCCGCCATGCTGCACCGCTTTGCCGTCGCCTCTGCCGCCGTGCGCTACCGCGCCGTACACGATAAAGAAGTCGAAGACATCGTCGCCCTCGACATCGCCCTGCGCCGCGACGACCGCGACTGGTTTGAAACCCTGCCCGACGAAATCAACAGCAAAATCAGCCACAAACTCTACTACGGCCACTTCATGTGCCACGTTTTCCACCAAGACTACATCGTCAAAAAAGGCCACGACTGCATGGCCTTAGAGCACGAAATGCTGCACCTGTTGGACAAACGCGGCGCACAATACCCCGCCGAACACAACGTCGGCCACCTCTATGAAGCCAAGCCCGAACTCAAAGCCTTCTACCGCAAACTCGACCCCACCAACAGCTTCAACCCCGGCATCGGCCACACCTCGAAAAAGAAAAACTGGGCGGAATAAGGCTTCCAGACGGCCTTTTCCCGCTGCCAAACCAAAGGCCGTCTGAAAACGGAAAACCCCTTTTTCAGAAACGTCATCCCCGCGAAGGCGGGGATGGCCGCCGCTTCCACAAACCCAAGCAAAAGGAAACCAATATGGGCACCCCGCAAACCGCCATCATCCCCGACACCATCACCGCCGCCATCTATATAGAAGCGAACGTGCTCGACAAAGAACAGACCAAAGCCGCCTGCTGCCAAGCCCTCGCCGCCCTCGACGACTGCCGCGGCCGCTTCCCCGGCCACGATCTGGGCATGACCATCGCCTTCGGCGCCGACTTCTGGCACAGCCTAGGCCACGCAAACGAAGGCCGCGAAATCCGCCCCTTCGTCCCCCTCGGCAACGGCCTCTGCCCCACCACCCAATGCGATTTGATGATCCACATCCAGTCGCGCCACTTCGGCCTCAACTACCTCTTGGCCGAACAGGTCAACGCCGCATTCGGCAGCAGCATCCGCATCGAAAACGAAACCCACGGCTTCCGTATGCCCGAAGAGCGCGGCCTCGACGGCTTCGTCGACGGCACGGAAAACCCGCACGGCGAAGAAAAAATCGCCGCCGTCGGCACCATCGCCCAAGACCAACCCGACGCGGGCGGCAGCTACATCGTCCTGCAAAAATACCTGCATGACCTCAAAAAATGGGGCAGCATCAGTGTCGCCGAACAAGAGCAGGCCGTCGGCCGCAGCAAAGCCGACAACATCGAATTTGCCCGCGCCGACCGCCTGCCCGACTCCCACCTCGGCCGCACCAACATCAAAGAAAACGGCATCGGTCTCAAAATCGTCCGCCGCAGCCTGCCCTTCGGCTACATCAGCGGCGAACACGGCCTGCAATTCATCGCCTACTGCGCCACCCTGCACAACATCGACGAACAGCTCAAATTCATGTTCGGCGACAAAGACGGCAAAATCGACCTGCTGCTGAAACACATGTCCGCAGCCGTACGCAGCGCCTACTACTACGCCCCGAGTATCGAGCGGCTGGCCGATTTGTAAGGCACGCAAAAAGCCCGAATGGCCGTCTGAAAAACATCAAAACGGGTTTTCAGACGGCCTGGGCAGATACAGAAGGCTGTCTGAAAGCCGCTTCCTGCTTTCAGACGGACTCCTCGTGCCGTTGTCCCGCCCTTTCCCAAGCGCAGGACAAATGTGCCCAAGCCGACCCGCCTGTTTTCAGACGGCCTTATCCAAAACAAAAGGCCGTCTGAAAAGCCACACCCGACTTTCAGACGGCCTCCGCCAACCCATAACGAAACCATGTTCACCGACACCCACGCCCACCTTGCCGATCCCCAACTGGCCGCCAAACTGCCCGCCGTGCTGGCGCAGGCCGCCGCAGCGGGCGTCACGCGCTTTTTCGTGCCCGCCACCGGCCGCAGCGACTGGCAGAACGTGCTCGCACTGGCCGCGCCCGCCGTCGTCCCCGCCATCGGCATCCATCCCTGGTTTGCCGACAGCCACAACGCAGCGGACGTAGATCAACTCGACGCCCTGCTGCGCCGCCACCCGCACGCCCTCGTCGGCGAAGCGGGTTTGGACTACCGGCACGCAGCCGACGATGCCGCACGGCAGACGCAGCGCGCCATCCTGTCCGCCCAACTCGATCTGGCCGCGCAACACGGCCGCGCCGTACTGCTGCACAACGTCCGCGCAGGCGCGGATCTGCTGCGCCTGTTGCAAAAACACGGCATACGGCGCGGCGCCGTCCATGCCTTTTCCGGCAGCCTCGAAGAAGCGCAGGCCTTTATCCGCCAGGGCTTGAAAATCGGCATCGGCTCGCTGCTGCTCAACCCCGCGGCCAAAAAAGTCCGCCGCGCCGCCGCCGAACTGCCGCTCTCCTCGCTGGTTTTGGAAACCGACAGCCCGTTTATGCTCAAAGACGCCGCCAACACCCCCGCCAACATCCGCACCATCGCCCAAACCGTCTGCACCCTGCGCGGCATCGGCCTGACGGAACTTGCCGAGGCAACGGAAAACAATGCGGCGCAGCTGCCGGAAAACCCAAAGGCCGTCTGAAAGCGCCGAACGGGCTTTCAGACGGCCTCTGTCGCAACGGTAGGGTATGTTGCGCAGCAACGCACGCGGTTTCTGCATTTTGCGGGTAACCGTGCGGACGGACAAAAGGCCGTCTGAAAGCGAAAATCCCATAACGCACCTTGCTCCTGTTCCTAGGGGCTGTTGACAATCAGCCTTGCGGCGGTATTTTTGGTAAAAATCCGCGCCTGCCGCGTCAAAAATGCTCGCAAGATGTCCAATCTTGCTGCGCTTTTTTCCTTGCATCCGCGAATTTTTCCGCAAAAAGCCGCCAAAATGTTGATTGTCAACACGCCCTAAGTCCGCAAGTGCACGGGTTGCGCGGCGGAGGGAGTTTGGTGCGCGGCGGGGCTGGCGCTTTCAGACGGCCTCCATGCCGTTGCCCCGCAAATCGGGGCGGCGGTTTTCCTGTTCGGGGCGGGAGGGGGCGATGAAGGGCGGGCAAAGCATGAGGCCATCTGAAACCTGCAAAACAGGTTTTTCAGACGGCCTTTGTTAATGGGCGGAAGCAGCCCGCCGTTTTGTTTGCAACTCGGATTTAACTTCGTTGAAGCGTCTTTCAGACGGCCTCCGTGCCGTTGTCCCGCAAACAGGGCTGGCGGTTTTCCGTTTGGAGCGGGAAGGGCGGTAAAGGGCGGCCAAAGCGGGAAGGCCGTCTGAAAGCGCCAAACGGGGTTTCAGACGGCCTCTATTAATGGACGGAAGCAGCCCGCCGTTTTGTTTGCAACTCGGATTTAACTTCGTTGAAGCTGCGCTTTCAGACGGCCTCTGTGCCGTTGTCCCACAAATCGGGCTGGCGGTTTTCCTGTTCGAGGTGGGAGAGGCCGAGGCCGATGAGGCGGTAGCCTTCGGGCACGTCGGGCATGCGTGCGGACAGGGTGTGCGCGGCGGCGAGGAGGGCGGCGGGGTCGGGCAGGGCGGCGGAGTAGGTGAGGGAGCGGGTGAGGATGCGGAAGGAGGCGGTTTTGAGTTTGAGGGTGACGCTGCGGGCGCGGCATTTTTTGCGTTCGGCCTGCGCCCACAACTCTTCGGCCAGCTGCGGCAGGCAGAGTAAGGCGGCGGAAAGCGGCAGGTCGCGGGCGAGGGTGGTTTCGGTGGAGATTTGCAGGCGCTCGCGGTCGGGTTTGACGGGGCGGTTGTCGGTGCCGCGCGCGAGGTCGTAGAGGCGGTAGCCCCATTTGCCGAACAGGTTGGCCAGCTCGCCGCGGCTGAAACGGCGCAGGTCGCCTGCGGTGGAGAGGCCGAGGCGGTGCATTTTTTGCAGGGTGACTTTGCCGACGCCGGGGATTTTGCCCAGCGGCAGGGTGGCGAGGAAGGCTTCGCTTTTTTGCGGCGGCAGGGAAAACTGGCCGTCGGGTTTGTTCCAGTCGGAGGCGATTTTGGCGAGGAATTTGTTGGCGGCGATGCCGGCGGAGGCGGTGAGGCCGGTTTCGTTGCGGATGTCGGCGCGGATGAGGCGGGCGATGTCGCCGGCGTAGGGCAGGTTTTGTTTGTTGCGGGTGACGTCGAGATAGGCTTCGTCGAGGGAGAGGGGTTCGATAAGGTCGGTATGCCGTCTGAAAATGCTGTGTATCTGCTGCGAGACTTGGCGGTAGAGGGGAAAACGCGGCGCAACGAACACGGCTTGTGGGCAGAGGCGGCGGGCGGTGACGGCGGGCATGGCCGAGTGCAGGCCGTATTTGCGCGCTTCGTAAGAGGCGGCGCAGACGACGGAACGCGCGCCTTCCCAGGCGACGACGA
>CAMURX010000089.1 GCA_947097615.1 uncultured Neisseria sp.
AGAGCTTCATGCCTTTTTGGAAGCCTTCTTCGCCGAGGAAGGTGTGATACATGCGCACCACTTCCGCGCCTTTTTCGTACACGGTCATGGTGTAGAAATTGTTCATGTCCTCATAGCTGGCGGGGCGCACGGGATGCGCCATGGGGCCGGCATCTTCGGGAAACTGGAAGGCGCGCAGACGGGAGACGTTTTCGATGCGGCGCACGGCGCGGGAGGCGCGGTCGGCGGAAAACTCCTGGTCGCGGAAGACAGTGAGCCCCTCTTTGAGCGAGAGCTGGAACCAGTCGCGGCAGGTTACGCGGTTGCCCGTCCAGTTGTGGAAGTATTCGTGGGCAATCACGGCTTCGACGCGCTCGAAGTCGGCGTCGGTGGCGGTGCGGCTGTCGGCCAAAACGCAGGACGTATTAAAAATGTTCAAGCCCTTGTTTTCCATCGCACCCATGTTGAAGTCGCCTACGGCCACGACCATGTAGATGTCCAAATCGTATTCGAGGCCGAAGCGGGTTTCGTCCCACTTCATCGCGTGTTTCAGTGACTCGATGCCGAAGCGCACCTTGCCCGCGTCTTCCTTGCGGGTGAAAAATTCGATGGCCACGTCGCGGCCGCTGCGGGTGGTGAAACGGTCGGCCGTGCACACCAAATCGCCCGCAACCAGGGCGAAAAGATAGCTCGGTTTTTTAAACGGATCCTGCCATTTCGCCCAATGGCGGCCGTCTGCAAGCTCGCCGCCGTCGGTTTTGTTGCCGTTGGACAGCAGCACGGGATAGCGTTTTTTATCGGCGACAATGGTGGTGGTAAACGCCGCCATCACATCGGGGCGGTCGGGATAGAAAGTGATTTTGCGGAAGCCCTCGGGCTCGCATTGGGTGTAAAGGTTGCCACCGCTTTCATACAGACCCATCAGGGTTTTGTTTTCAGACGGCCGCACGCGGGTAACGGTTTCCACGGTGAAATCCCCCGCAGGCGGCGCGGCGACGGTGAGCTTTTCGTTTTCGAGGACATAGGCGGCATCCGCGCCGTTGATTTTGAAGGAAACGAGTTCGGCCGAGCCGTCAAGCACCAGCGGCGCACCCGCGCGTTCGGTGTGCACGGACAGGCGGGCGGTGATTTCGGTGTAATCGTTGCCGATGTCGAAGGTTAAATCGGTTTGCGAAACGGAATGGGCGGGGGCTTGGTAGTCTTTCAGATAATGGACGGTTTTGCTCATGGCGGCGGGCTCTCGTGCGTAAGTTGCAAAAAGCGCGCATTTTAGCCCTTCGGCGGCGCGGCATAAAGGCAAAAGGTCGTCTGAAAGCCCGTTTTCGGGATTTCAGACGGCCTTTCGTTTGCCTTCCGCTGCCATATCGGCTTTCAGACGGCCTTATTCTGCAGAAGGCCGTCTGAAACTTTTCCAACCGTGTGCCGCCAGCAGGAGCAGACCCGCCCAAATCAGGCCGTAGGTGATGTAGGACGAGGGCGGCACGGGTGTGTGCAGCACCAGCACAGCGGCGAGAAAGAGCAGGGCGGGTTCGACGTAGCTCAGCATGCCGAACAGGCTCACGGGCAGAAGCTGCCCCGCTTTCAGGCTGGCCGACATTGCCAGCGCGCTGAACAGCCCCAGGAGCGGCACCAACAGCCAATAGCGCGGCTCGGCGGCCACCAGCGCGGGCGTGTTTCCCTGCGCCAGCAGCCACAGGGCAAACGGCGCCAGCAGCGTCAAATCCAGCGTCAGCCCCTGCAAGGCGGGCGTTTTCATCGCCACGCGGCTGACGTAATACACGGGATAGAGGCCGCACACCCACAGCGTCGCCCACGAAAACGACCCCGCCGCCCACAATTCGTGCGCCACGCCCGCCGCCGCACAGGCGAGGGCAGCGGTTTGCAGGCGGCCGAGCCGCTCCTTGCGCCACAGCCGCCCGACCAGCACCATCACCAGCGGAAAGAGGAAATAGCCCGTTGCCACGTTCACGCCCTCGCCGTTGACCGGCGCCCACATAAACAGCCAAAACTGGCTGCCGACGTCGGCCGTGCCGGTTAGAAACAGCAGCCGCGTTTTCCAACCGCCGCGCCACAGGCGTAGGGCAAAAGACGCCATCGCGCGCGCGCCGACGGCGTAAAGCGCCATCAGCCACAGCCCCGCCGCCATCGCGGGCATCCGCAGCGCGAACACGCCGGTGCCGTTTATCGGCCGCATCCAGTGGCTGAACAGGTAAAGCACGGCAAACAGGATTTGCGAAAGCAGGCACAGGGCAACGCCTTTGGCCAAGGGGGTCATGGGGTTTCCTTGCGGTTGGGAAAAGAGGCGGATTATAGGCTGTCTGAAAGCAGGAGGCCGTCTGAACATGGATTCAGACGGCCTTTATCAATCGGATGGCAAACCCGGGATGTTTTGCCTTTGCGTAGGCCGGATTCCCGAATCCGACATTTTCCCGCAAGGGAAAACCCGCGCCGTTTCAGGCTGCTTGCCGGTTTGAAAAACGTCGGATACCAGTATCCGGCCTATGCGCTGCAAACCCGGCTATTCCGCCCATTTCTCCCGCAAAAACCCCACAAACGCCCGCACGTTCGCCGTCAGCAGGCGCGTGGCGGTGAGCGCGTGGACGGGCGTCGGTTCGCTTTGCCAGTCGGGCAATACGGCTTTCAGACGGCCTTGCGCCATGTCTTCGCGCACCAAAATTTCAGGCAGCAGCGCGATGCCCAAGCCCGCCGCCGCCATTTGGCGGATCATGCCCGGGCTGTTGGCGCCGAAGCGGCTTTCAGGCTGCACCGTGGCGCGGGTGTCGCCGTTGTGCAGCGTCCATGTTGCACCGTCTGTACCGAAGCGCAGGCATTCGTGCGCCGCCAAACCGTCGGGCGACTGCGGCTCGCCGCGCGGTGCCAAATAACTCGGCGCGGCGTAAAGGCAGCCTGAAAACGTTGCCAGCGGCGTGGTGATGTAGTCCGAATCGGGCAGCCTGCCGGTGCGGATCGCCAAGTCAAACGGCTCGCCCACCAAATCCACCTTGCGCGGGGTTACGTCAAAATCAAGGCGCAGCAGCGGATAGCGTTCGGCAAACTCGGGCAAGAGCGGCGCAACCATCTGATACGCCAAATCCACGGGCAGCGACACGCGCAGCGCGCCTTTCACGTTTTCGCGCATATCGTCCAACGCGCCGTGCAACAGCCCCGAAAGTAATATGCGCCCGCGCCCGTGAGTTCCAGCCGCCGCGTGCTGCGGTTGAACAGGCGCAATCCGAGCGCATCTTCCAGCGCGGCAATGCGCTGCGACAGGGTCGATTGCGGCATGCCGAGCTTGGCGGCGGCGCGGCTGAAACCGTTGGCTTGGGCGACTTCTACAAATAACGCCATATCGCTTAAATAATCCATGTTTTTTTCCTTTCAGGCAGCCTGAAAATTATAACAAGGTCGTCTGAAAATCCAGAGACGGTTTGCGTTTTGCCACGCTAACCGCTTTGCTCTTTTTATATTATTTTATAAAAATCAATACAATATAAACCCTTCTTTCATAAATGTTGCAATGTTTAAAAATTTAAACTAAACTTCGTCCATATTTTTAAACATACGAGCAAAGAAATGACCCCCGAAACCAAAACCCTGATGCACCGATGCCTGCCGTTTTTTGCCATGCTCGGCGATGAAAACCGCCAAGAGATTATCGCCCTGCTGTCGCAGCATGGGCGGCTCAGCGTCAATGCCTTGACCGAACTTGTCCACCTGTCCCGCCCCGCCGTGTCGCACCATTTGAAGCTGCTGTTGCAGGCGCAGATGGTTAAAGTGGAGCAGGTTGCCAACGAACGCTTTTATGCGATGAACTACGACCACGAAGACGACTGTCCGATTGTGCTGTTTAACAAACTTGCCGCCGCTTTTGAACACGAAGTCGCCCAAAAAAACACTCAACAGGAGCAAACATCATGAATATGCTTTTCAACCCCCTTACCCTTTCAGACGGCATTGTTATCAAAAACCGCTTCTACAAAGCATCAATGGACGAACAGCTCGCCCCAAACGGACACCCCGACCACCAACTCGCCAACCTTTACGGCGCATGGGCAAAGGGCGGCGCAGGCATGCTGGTAACAGGGCATGTGATGATAGACCGCCGCCACCGTGCCGCCTTTGACAGCACCGTTGTAGAAGACGAAAGCGATTTTGCGGCGTTAACGCGTTGGGCGCAGGCAGGCACGCAAAACGGCGCAAAACTCATTATGCAGCTCAACCACCCCGGCAAGCAGATACCCAAAAATCTCGCAAAAACGCCCGTTGCACCCAGTGCCGTGGCGATAACGGGCGATGCCGCCGCCTTTTTCAATCCGCCCCGTGCGTTAGAGCGCGATGAAATTGCCGACATCATCACCCGCTTTGGCAACGCCGCTGCCATTGCCGAAAAAGCGGGCTTTTCAGGCGTGCAAATCCACGCCGCCCACGGCTATCTGCTCAGCCAGTTTCTCTCGCCGCACCACAACCGCCGCGAAGACGAATGGGGCGGCAGCCTGCAAAACCGTATGCGTTTGCTGCTTGCCGTGTATCAAGAAATCCGCCGCCGCACGGCAAAAGACTTTTTGGTCGGAGTCAAACTCAATTCTGCCGATTTTCAAAAAGGCGGCTTTGACGAAGACGAATCGGTCGCCGTATTAAAAGCAGTGGCGGACGCAGGCGCGGACTGGGTGGAAATTTCGGGCGGCAACTACGAAGCCCCCGTGATGATAGACGGCGTGAAAGAATCCACGAAAAAACGCGAAGCCTATTTCTTGGACTACGCCGCCAAAGCCAAAAAGGCAAGCAATGTGCCACTGGTGATTACAGGCGGATTTCGCAGCGCGGCGGCAATGGAAGCAGCATTGACAGACGGCAGCACCGATATGGTCGGCATCGCCAAACCCTTTGCGCTCATTCCCGATTTGCCCGACCAAATCGCCCGAGGCAGCGTCAAAACCGTGTCGCTCAAACCCGTCAAAACAGGCGTGGCAGCCATAGACCGCAAACTCGGCTCTATTCTGGAAATGGGCTGGTATATGCATCAAATGAAACGCATCAGCCAAGGCAAAACAGTGCAGCCCGACTACGGCGCATGGCGGCTCTTGCTGAATATTCTGTGGCAGAACGGCAGGGCTGGGCTGAATAAAGAGCGGGGGTAAAGGTTTACTGAGTTTAAATAAGACAAAAGGTCGTCTGAAAGATAAATTTTCAGACGACCTTTTGCATTTCAGGCAGCCTGAAAATATCCGCGCCCATTATCCCATATTCGGATAAGTGTTATCCGATTTACCCCCTTTATCCGCCAAACCGTCCCGCCTATACTGGCAACACGTTCACACAGCAGCCCGCAAAGGCTGAAACCTTTGCAAAACCTAAAACGCCATCAGAAATAGTAAATTCTCCGTCATTCCCGTGCAGGCGGGAATCTTGGGTGAGTTCATTCAGTGAATTGTTTTTACGAAAATTTTTTAATATCAAACAAGATTCCCGCCTGCGCGGGAATGACGGCATTTCCTATTTTTCAGGCTGCTGTTAGGGGTTTTGCAAAGGTTTCAGGCTACCTGGAAAAGCAGCCTGAAACCGTTTCAGGCTGCCTCAACCCAACCCCAAACAGGAGACCGCAACATGAAACTCTTCACAACCTACAATCTCGGCAAACTCACCCTAAACAACCGCATGGTCATGGCCGCCATGACGCGCAGCAGGGCGGATTCAGACGGCATCGTCGGCGCGATGACCGCCGAGTATTACGCCCAACGCGCCAGCGCAGGTTTGATTTTGTCCGAAGCCGTCAACATTTCCGCCGACGCGTTAGGGGCTGTTTGCATTGGGTTTGTGAAGCAGTTTTTTGAGAAAAAATTCGCGGATGCAAGGAAAAAAGCGCAGCAAGGTTGAACACCTTGCGAGCATTTTGACGCGGCAGCCGTGAATTTTTACCAAAAATACTGCCGTAAACCCAATGCAAAAAGCCCCTAAGCAGCCCGCTCACGCCCGGTTTGTTTACCGCCGCACAGATTGATGCGTGGAAAAAAGTTACCGCGGCCGTGCACGAACAAGGCGGGCTGATTTTCGCCCAGCTCTGGCACACGGGGCGCGTGGCGCATTCGGTGGATAGAAACGGCATCCTGCCCGCCGCCCCCAGCGCGGTGAAAATCGACGGCATGCAGCATTTCACCTCGCAAGGCGCGAAAGATTTTGAAACCCCGCGCGAACTTTCCGCCGACGAAATCCGCCAAATCATCGCCGACTACGCCCAAGCCGCCAAAAACGCCATCGCCGCAGGCTTCGACGGCGTAGAGCTGCACGCCGCCAACGGCTATTTGCCGCAGCAGTTTTTGTCCGACCCCGCCAACCTGCGCCAAGACGAATACGGCGGCAGCATTGAAAACAAAGCCCGCTTCACGCTGGACGCGATGCGCGCAATCATTGACGCGGTGGGCGGCGAGCACGTCGGCATCAAAATCAGCCCGCTGCACCCCTACGCCGGCATCGCGTTTGACAACCCTGTTGCCAGTTATCAATATTTAATCAATGAGTTAAACAAACTGGATTTTGCCTTTGTAGAAATCATGCAGCGCGCGCCGATGTTTCCGCTGTTGCCGCATTATCCGCAGGGCGACGAGTTGGCGCTGTTTGGCAAGATGGTGCAGGGCAAAACTGTGATCGCAGGCACGGGCTTTAGCGCCGAAACGGGCGAAGCGGCGCTGGAAAACGGCGCGGCGGATTTGATTGCCTACGGCGCAGCGTTCCTTGCCAACCACGACCTGCCGCGCCGCTTTGAACTGGGCGCAGATTTGAACACGCCCGACCGCGCGACCATGTTTGGCGGCGGCGCGGCGGGGTATATTGATTATCCGATGATGGATTGACGAAGTATCAAATGCTTAAAGGCCGTCTGAAAAAACCTGCGAAGCAGGTTTTTTCAGACGGCCACTTTCAGA
>CAMURX010000090.1 GCA_947097615.1 uncultured Neisseria sp.
TAATACGGCAAGGCGCAGCAACGCCGTAGATTTTTTATTTTGGCTCACTATATTTCGGATGATCGAACCGTTTGCCAACATGGTTTGCAGCAAACCAAAACCGCGTGCGTTGCTGCGCAACACATCCTACAACAGGCCGTCTGAAAGGGGTTTACAGATAGGGCTCGAGGGTGCGGCGGAGGATTTCCGTGTCTTCGACGGCGGTGATTTCGGCTTGGCCGAGGCGTTCGAGGCCGACGAAGCGCATGACGCCGCCGCTGACTTTTTTGTCGTGGCGCATGTGTGCCAGCCATTGTTCAAAGGGGAATTTCGGCGGGGCGTCGGGCAGGCGGGCGCGGCGGATGAGGGCGGCGGCGCGTTCGGTGTCGGCGGCGTTCAGACGGCCTGTCTGCTCGGACAGGCGGCAGGCGAGCACCATACCGGCGGCGACGGCTTCGCCGTGCAGCCAGTTGCCGTAGCCCATTTCGGCTTCGATAGCGTGGCCGAAGGTGTGGCCGAGGTTGAGGTAGGCGCGGATGCCGCGTTCGGTTTCGTCGGCGGCGACAATGTCGGCTTTCATTTTGCAGCAGTGGTAGACGGTGTGCGCGAGGGCTGCGGGCTGTTGCGCCATGACGACGTCGATGTTGTTTTCCAGCCAGTCGAGAAAATCCGCGTCGCCCAACAGGGCGTATTTGATGACTTCGGCCATGCCTGCGGAAAATTCGCGCGGCGGCAGGGTGGCGAGGGCGGTGAGGTCGGCGAAGACGGCCTGCGGCTGGTAGAACGCGCCGATCATGTTTTTGCCCAGCGGGTGGTTGACGGCGGTTTTGCCGCCGACGGAGGAGTCGACCTGGCTTAAGAGGGTGGTGGGGATTTGGACGAAGGGGGCGCCGCGCTGGTAGGTGGCGGCGGCAAAGCCTGCGGTGTCGCCGATAACGCCGCCGCCGAGGGCGATAAGGGTGGTGCCGCGTTCGGCGTGGCGGCGCAGGAGTTCGTCATAGATCAGGTTAAGGGAGTCGAAGGTTTTGTAGGCTTCGCCGTCGGGCAGGATGACGGGGAAGTGTTCGACGCCGAGGCTGTCTAAGGCCGTCTGAACGTGTTTGAGATAAAGGGGGGCGACGGTGGTGTTGGTGATGACGGCGGCTTTTTTGCCGACATAGGGGGCAAGGTGCGGCGCGAGGCCGGAGAGCAGGTTTTCGCCGATGAAGATGGGGTAGTTGTGGGAGGGGGCGGCGACGGTAAGGGTACGCATGGTTTAGTCCTGTTGGAGAAGTTGCAGGATGCGGGCGACGGTTTTGCGGCCGTCGTGTTGGTCGGCTTCGACGACAAGATGGGCGGCGGCGCGGTAGACGGCGTCGCGCGCGTCGTAGAGGGCCCGCAGTTTGGCCAGCGGGTCGGCCACTTGCAGCAGCGGGCGGTTTTTGTCGCAGCGGGTGCGCTCGAGCAGGATTTCGGGCGAAGCGTGCAGGTAGACGACGGTGCCGCGCCCGTGCAGGCGGCGGCAGTTTTCTTCGCGCATGGCCGCGCCGCCACCGGTGGCCAGCACGATGCCGTCGAGTGAGGTAAGTTCGTCGATAACGGCGGCTTCGCGGGCGCGGAAGCCCGCTTCGCCTTCCATTTCGAAGATGGTGGGGATGGAGACGCCGGTGCGCTCGCAGATGATTTGGTCGCTGTCGTAAAACGGACGGTCGAGGCGTTGGGCGAGGCGGCGGCCGAGGGTGGTTTTGCCTGCACCTGGCAGGCCGATTAGGAAGAGGTTGTTTTTGGCTGGGTTCATGGCAACGTATTTTAACCGAAAAATACGGAAATCTGCGCTGTGTGAAAAAGGCTTTCAGACGACCGTCTGAAAGCCTTTTTCTGGTTATTTTTTGTCGGCGCTTTGTTTCGCCGCTTTTTTCTCCGCCTTGGCGGCTTTGCGTTTGGCGCGGGATTCGGCCATTTTCTCGCGGTAAAAGCGAATGCGGGTGCGTTTTTTCCACCAAAACCAGCCGATAACGGCCGCGCCGATGCCGATGGCGGCGAACAGGCCGTGTTGGAGTTGGTGGACGGTTTTCATCAGCCAGTCGCGGTTGGTGGCGCCGTAGTCGCCGAGATAGACCCAGATGGGCACGGAAATCAGGGCGGCGAGGCCGTCCATCACGATAAAGCGCAGCACGGACACTTTGCCGCTGATGCCTGCGGTCATGTAGATGGGGGTGCGCAGGCCGGGCAGGAAACGGGCGACGAAGAGCACCCAGTTGCCGTATTTTTCAAATTTTTCTTCCACCTGCGCGTAGCGCTTGGGCGTCATGACGCGGGCGATGGGTTTGAATTTGAGGATGTTGTCGCCCCAGATGCGTCCGGCAGCGAACACCAGCCCATCGCCCGCCAAGACGCCCGCCATGCCCACGGCAACCATGATGTGCACGTCGGTGTAGCCGAGGCCGGAGATGATGCCGCCGGTGACGAGGGTGATGTCTTCGGGAATGGGCACGCCGAAGCCGCAGGCGATAAGCACCGAAAACACGGCTGCGTATCCGTATTGGAGGAAGAAACTTTCTAAAAAGGCAGCCATAAATCCTGTTTCCTGTCGGGCGTTGTCGAAAAACCGAAACCTGATGCCGCGCGGCATCAGGCCGTCTGAAAGAAGCGGCGGATTATACCGTATCACAAGCCATGCGGCGCGCCGTTTTTACACCGTTTAGCCCTGCGGGCGCAGCAGCAAATCCGCGCAGAAAAACCGTCTGCGCCGCACAGCTGCGCGGTTCAGACGGCCTGTTTCAGAAACGTCATTCCCGCACAGGCGGGAACGGCCTTATCCGGCCGCTTGGCGGATGGCGTCGGCGATTTTCTCCGCGCCCTGTTTGGCGGCGTCGGCGCGGCGTGCTTCGACCATCACGCGCACTACCGGCTCTGTGCCCGATGCGCGCAGCACCACGCGGCCTTCGCCCGCAAGGCTCTGCTCCACTTCGGCCAGCACGGCGGCCGACGCGCCCTGCCAGTCGCGCCCTTTTTCGATGCGCACGTTGATCATGGTTTGCGGGAAGGCTTTCCAGTCCACCGCCGTTTCCAAGTCCTGCCCCAGAATTTGTAGGGCGGCGAACACTTGCAGGGCGGAGATGATGCCGTCGCCCGTGTTGTGTTTGTCCATGCACAGCACATGACCGGAGGCCTCGCCGCCCACCAGCCAGCCGCGCTCGTGCAATTGTTCGAGCACGTAGCGGTCGCCGACTTTGGCGCGTGCGAAGGGGATGTTTTTTTCCTGCAAGGCCAGCTCCATCGCCATATTGGTCATGACCGTGCCGACCACGCCGCCCAACGGCAGCCCTTCCTGCGCGCGGGCTTTGGCGATAACGTAGATGAGTTTGTCGCCGTCGTAGACGCGGCCGTTTTTGTCGGCCATCAACAGGCGGTCGCCGTCGCCGTCGAGGGCGATGCCGTAGTCGGCTTCGTTCTGCAAAACGGCGGCCTGCAGGTTTTTCGCATAGGTTGCGCCGCAGCGCTCGTTGATGTTGTAGCCGTTGGGTTCGTCGGCGATGCTCACCACTTCCGCGCCCAGCTCGTGGAACACTTTCGGCGCGACGCCGTAGCCCGCGCCGTTGGCACTGTCTACCACCAGTTTCAGGCCGCGCAGGTCGAAATGGTTGGGGAAGGTGGATTTGCAGAACTCGATGTAGCGGTCGTCGGCGCCGTTGATGCGGCGGGCGCGGCCGAGGCGGTCGGAATGCTCGGTTTGCGCCGTTTTGTCCAATTCGGCCTCGATTTCCAGCTCGATTTTGTCGGACAGCTTCACGCCGCCTTCAGCAAAAAACTTGATGCCGTTATCGGCATAGCCGTTGTGCGAGGCGGAAATCATCACGCCCGCCGCCAGCCGCAGCGCGCGCGTCAGATAGGCGATGCCGGGCGTGGGCAGTGGGCCGGTCTGGATTACGTTCACGCCCGCCGAGGTGAAGCCCGCCACCAGCGCCGCTTCCAGCATATAGCCGGAAATGCGCGTGTCCTTGCCGATAATTACCGTCGGCCTGCCCTTGCCGTCGTGTTTTACCAGCACGCGCCCGGCGGCATAGCCCAGTTTCAACACGAAATCGGGGGTAATCGGAAATTTGCCCACCTCGCCGCGCACGCCGTCGGTGCCGAAATATTTTTTAGCCATGATTCTGCTCCTTTTTATAGAATGAAAATATAGAATGAAAACGGAAAAATAATTTTGAAAAACAGCAGTTAAGCGCGTAATAAACCGCTATATTGAGCCATGCGCCACGCTTTCTTGGTCTTTGCGCATCGGAGGCCGTCTGAAAGGCTTTTCAGACGGCCTCATATCCCGTCAAGCCAAATCCCCACCCAGCGCCGCCCACACTTTCAGCGCGTCGGCGGTTTCCTTCACATCGTGCACGCGCAGGATGTTTGCGCCGCGCGACAGCGCCGCCAGCGCCGCCGCCACGCTGCCCGCCGCCCGTTCAGACGGCCTCTCTTCGCCCGTCAGCGCGCCTATCATGCGTTTGCGCGACACGCCGATCAAAAGCGGCAGGCCGCATTCCCGCGCCAGCAACCGCAGGCCGCGCATCAGCGCGGTATTGTGTTCCAGCGTTTTGCCGAAACCGAAACCCGGATCGAGCACCAGCCGCCGCCGCGCAATGCCCGCCGCTTCGCAGGCCGCCGCGCGTTCGTTCAGATAGGCCGCCACTTCCGCGACCACATCGCCGTAGGCGGGATTGTCCTGCATCGTCTGCGGCAAACCCTTCATGTGCATCAGGCAGACGCCGACCGTCGGATGCCGCGCCAAAAGCGCCGATGCGCCCGCGTCTTCCAGCGCCTGCACATCATTAATCACGTCCGCCCAGCCCGCATCCAGCAGCCGCCGCATAATCTCCGTGCGCCGCGTGTCCACGCTGAGCGGCACATTCCATTTCACCAGCTCGGGCAACACCGCCGACAGCCGCCGCCATTCCTCTTCCACCGGCACGAAATCCGCGCCCGGCCGCGTCGATTCGCCGCCCACGTCCAAAATGTCCGCGCCGCCGCGCAGCAGCTTTTCCGCGTGCGCGAGCGTGTTTTTCACGTCCGCCGCATAAGTGCCGCCGTCGGAAAACGAATCGGGCGTCACGTTCACAATGCCCATGATTTTCGGCGCGGCCAAATCCAATTCAAACCGCCCCGCCTGCCAAATCCCTGCCATACCCCGCCCTTTGCGAAAAAGGCGCGATTATACCGCAGGGCGCGCAAGACCGCGGCAGACTAATCCGCTACAATGCCGCCTTTTTCCGACACGCTTTCAGACGGCCTTTTCGTCCGCAAAAGGCCGTCTGAAACCAAGTTCCAACCCGGTTAAAAACCGCACCAAATACCATGAACAAAACCCTCCACGCCGCCGCCCTGCGCCGCATCGAAGACAAAATCGGCCACCGCTTCGCCGATCCCGCCCTGCTCTTGCGCGCCCTCACCCACCGCAGCCACTCGTCCGCCCACAACGAGCGTTTCGAGTTTGTCGGCGATTCCATCCTCAACTACACCGTCGCCAAAATGCTGTTCGACGCCTATCCCGACCTGCCCGAAGGCCGCCTCTCCCGCCTCAGAGCCAACCTCGTCAACCAAGACACGCTGGCCGAAACCGCCGCCGCCATCGGCCTGGGCGACGGCCTGCTTCTGGGCGCGGGCGAACTCAAAAGCGGCGGTTTCAGACGGCCTTCCATCCTCGCCGACGCCCTCGAAGCCCTGTTTGCCGCCGTCAGCTTCGATGCCGATTTTGCCGCCGCCGAAGCCGTCGTCCGCCGCTTGTTTGCCGAGCGTGTCCGATCCGCCAACTGCGGCGAAACCGAAGCCAAAGACGCCAAAACCCGTTTGCAGGAAGCCTTGCAGGCACACCGCTTCGCCCTGCCCAAATACCGCATCGAACATCAGGAAGGCGAAGGCAGCGACGCCCGTTTTACCGTTTCCTGCGACTTGGGCGAACTCGGCTTCATCTCCACCGCCGAAGCATCCAGCCGCCGCGCCGCCGAACAGCAGGCCGCCGCCGAAGCCTTCGCCTGGCTCGCCGAACGCCATCCGGTTTCCGCCCCCGCGAAAAAACGCAAAAGCCGCCACGGCAAAAAGGCCGTCTGAAAGCGCAGCTTCAACGGAGTAAAAAATGAACAGCTTCTCCCCCGATTTGCACGACCGCAAAATCCTCGGCGCCCGCCACCACCCGCAGCAGGAAACGCTGGACATCTTCCTCGATGGCGGCACGCTGCGCCTCAGCTCCGTCGCCGCCTTCCTGCTGCAAACGCTGACCGAACAAAACATCATCCTCGACGTTTACACCTGCCCGTCCCGCCAAGCTCCGCAAAGCTGGCTGGACGAATACCCGTGGCTGGAAGACTTCACAGAAGACGCCTACCGCTTCGTCTTGATCACCCCCTCCGCCGGCTGCATCGGCATCATCGTCCAGCGCACGGGCGGCAGCATCGAATATTCGGCGGAGTAAACCCGATTTCAGACGGCCTTTGCCCGTAAGGCCGTCTGAAAAACAAAAAGGCCGTCTGAAAAGCATTTTGCTGCTTTTCAGACGGCCTGATTGTTTGCCGACGGCCTGCGTTACGACGGCACAAAAGCGCCGATAAGGGGTTTCAGACGGCCTGCCTGCTGCGCGTTCAGGCGGATTTGAATCAGGGAAATGCCGCTGGATTGCCGAACTTCTGGCGTCGGCCACAACATCAGCAGGCCGCCGCAGGTAAATTCGAGGGTTTTCATGATGCATTCAAACCGTTCGGGGGTGGGTCAAAAATACTGTTGTGTGCGGCAACGCCTGCCTTAGGGCGTGTTGACAATCAACATTTTGGCGGCTTTTCCGTCCTAAAACGGCATCTGCCGCGTTGAAAATACTCGCCTATGGGCGGCATAGGCTCGCATTTTCGCCTTGCATCTGCCGTTTTATGCCAAAAAATCCG
>CAMURX010000091.1 GCA_947097615.1 uncultured Neisseria sp.
GCGGGTTTCAGGCGTTGGCGGCTCAATTCCAAGAGGCCGAAGCGGGAAAGTTTGCCCATTTGCACGCGGGCGCGGTCTTTTTTGAGCGCGTCGCGCAGGACGTTTTCAACATCGCGCTGGTGCTTTGGGTTTTCCATGTCGATGAAGTCGATGACGACCAAACCGCCCAAGTCGCGCAAACGCATTTGGCGGGCGACTTCTTCGGCGGCTTCCATATTGGTTTTGAACGCGGTGTCTTCGATGTCCGCGCCGCGGGTGGCACGGGCGGAGTTGACGTCGATGGAAACGAGGGCTTCGGTGTGGTCGATCACAATCGCGCCGCCGGAAGGCAGGCTGACGCTGCGTGAAAACGCGCTTTCGATTTGGTGCTCGATTTGGAAGCGGGAGAAGAGGGGGGTGTGGTCCTGATAGAGTTTCAGACGGCCTGTGTTGGCCGGCATGACGTAGGACATGAATTCGGAGATTTCGGCGTACACTTCGGCATTGTCGACCAGGATTTCGCCGATGTCGGGGCGGAAGTAGTCGCGGATGGCGCGGATGAGCAGCGAGCTTTCCATAAAGAGCAGGTAGGGCTCTTGGTGGGCGTTGCCCGCTTCTTCGATGGCGTGCCACAGTTTGAGCAGGTAGTCGAAGTCCCATTGCAGTTCTTCGACGCTGCGGCCGATGCCGGCGGTGCGGGCGATGAGGCTCATGCCGCGCGGTACGTTGAGTTCGGCCATCGCGTCTTTGAGTTCCTGCCGCTCTTCGCCTTCGATGCGGCGGGAAACGCCGCCGCCGCGCGGGTTGTTGGGCATCAGGACGAGGTAGCGTCCGGCCAGGCTGATGAAGGTGGTGAGCGCCGCGCCTTTGTTGCCGCGTTCGTCTTTTTCCACCTGCACGATGACCTGCATGCCTTCTTTGAGCACGTCTTGGATGCGGGCTTTGCCGCCTTCGTAGTCTTGGAAATAGGCGCGGGAAACTTCTTTGAAGGGGAGGAAACCGTGGCGGTCGGTGCCGTAATCGACAAAGCAGGCTTCGAGCGAGGGCTCGATGCGGGTGATGACGCCCTTGTAGATATTGCCTTTGCGCTGCTCTTTGCCCAAGGTTTCGATGTCGAGATCAAGCAGGGTCTGCCCGTCGACGATGGCCACGCGCAGCTCTTCGGCCTGCGTGGCGTTAAACAACATTCTTTTCATGATTGCCTTTCGGGCAGGCGCTTTTCAGACGGCCCGCCCTGTTTCTGACCCGCGCGGGGCGCGCAACCAGTTTTCGAATGTGCTGCCGCAGTGCTGCATGCCGTCCGTTGCGGGCGACCATGTGCGGCTTCTTGCCGGATGTTTTTTAAGAAGGGGAAATAAAGAACGCGGGCGGCGGGTTGCAGCCGCCGCCGTCCGTCCGGCTTGCGCCGTCGGGACAGAAAATTAATTTTGGGGTGTCAGCCGACATCTTCTTATTATCGTTGCCTGTTGGCGCGGCGCGGCGTCAGCCTTCGTCTTATGCGCAAACGGTCCGGCAGTCATTCGAACTTGGCCGCTGGCTTCCGCCGCGCGGCTGCGGGGCGGGAAGGAAATGCTTTGCGGGGTACGTTTTTAATATAAAATTGCTCTTTTCAATATGTTTTGCCTATCGCGGCAAAACGCGGCGGATTATAGAGAAAATGCAGCCAATAAGCAAAACTTCGCCCGCCCTGCTGGCGGTGGCGGAAGAGGACGCGGGACAGCGTCTCGACAACTTTCTGTTCAAAATTCTCAAAGGCGTACCCAAGAGCCATATCCACCGCATTATCCGCGCGGGCGAAGTGCGGCTGAACAAAAAACGCTGCAAGCCCGACAGCCGTATTGCGGCGGGCGATATTGTGCGCATCCCGCCGGTACGCACGGCCGAAAAGACAAGGCCGTCTGAAAAAACGCAGGACGCACCCGCGCGCGAGTTTGACGTTGTTTACGAAGATGACGCGCTGCTCGTCATCGACAAACCGGCGGGCGTGGCGGTACACGGCGGCAGCGGCGTGAGCTTCGGCGTGATCGAACAGTTGCGCCGCGCCCGACCCGAGGCGCGTTATCTGGAACTCGTCCACCGTCTCGACAAAGACACCAGCGGCCTGCTGATGATTGCCAAAAAACGCAGCGCATTGGTGAAGCTGCACGAAGCCATCCGCAGCAACCATCCGAAAAAAAACTATCTCGCCCTCGGCGTCGGCAGCGCGGCGGGCGGGCGCTTCCATGTGAAACTGCCGCTCTTGAAATACACCGGCGCGCAGGGCGAAAAAATGGTGCGCGTCAGCGAAGAAGGCCAAAGCGCGCACACCGTTTTTCACGTTCTCAACCGCTTTTCAGACGGCCTCTTGCACCAAGTCGGCCTGTCGCGCCTGACGCTGGTCGAGGCCACGCTCAAAACCGGCCGCACCCACCAAATCCGCGTCCATATGCAGTCGCAGGGCTGCCCGATTGCCGGCGACGAGCGCTACGGCGACTATCAGGCCAACCGCCGTTTGCAGAAACTCGGCTTGAAACGGATGTTTCTCCACGCCAGCGAGCTGCACATCGACCACCCGCTTACGGGCGAAAAACTCATGCTCAAAGCGCCGCTGCCGCAGGATTTGGCGCAGTTTGTGACGATGTTGGAACACGGTTGTCGGAAATAGCCGACAAGATTGTAAAGAGGCCGTCTGAAAACCTTTCAGACGGCCTATCTTTGTACACAATTCGTTTATAATGCCGCCCCTTTTTACCCAACTTAAATTTTCTTAAAACTATGGACAAACCGGCAAACAGCCTGCTCGAACGCCTCTTCGGCCTTTCCGCCCACGGCACGAGCGTGCGCACCGAAATCATGGCGGGCATCACCACCTTCCTGACCATGTGCTACATCGTCGTCATCAACCCCGCCACCCTGTCGCAAACCGGCATGGACTTCGGCGCGGTGTTCGTCGCCACCTGCATCTCCGCCGCCATCGGCTGCTTCGTGATGGGACTGGCGGCCAACTACCCCATCGCCCTCGCCCCCGGCATGGGGCTGAACGCCTACTTCACCTACGCCGTGGTCAAAGGCATGGGCGTGCCCTGGCAGGTTGCGCTGGCCGCCGTGTTCGTGTCCGGCATCGTGTTCTTACTGTTCAGCTTTTTCAAACTGCGCGAAATGCTGGTCAACGCCCTGCCCATGAGCCTGAAAATGGCCATCGCCGCCGGTATCGGCCTCTTCCTCGCCCTTATCGCCCTGAAAAACGCCGGCATCATCATATCCAGCGACGCCACGCTGGTGAAAATGAACGACATCTACCTCAAAGCCGCCGACGGCGCGAAAAGCCCCAACTGGCCGGTGCTGCTCGCCCTGCTCGGCTTCTTCCTCATCATCTTCCTCGACTACCTGCGCGTGCGCGGCGCGATCATCCTCGGCATCCTCGCCGTAACCCTCCTCGGCATCCCGCTGGGGCAGACCGAATTCAAAGGCATCGTCTCCGCCATCCCCAGCCTGCAACCCACCTTTCTGGCCATGGACTTCAACGGCCTGTTCCACGGCAGCATGATCGCCGTCATCTTCGTCTTCTTCCTTGTCGACCTGTTCGACAGCACCGGCACGCTGGTCGGCACAACGCACCGCGCCGGCCTTTTGGTAGACGGCAAACTGCCGCGCCTCAAACGCGCCCTTCTCGCCGACTCCACCGCCATCGTCGCCGGCGCGGCGATGGGCACCTCGTCCGTCACCCCCTACGTGGAAAGCGCGGCGGGTGTGGCCGCCGGCGGGCGCACCGGCCTCACCGCCGTAACCGTCGGCGTCCTCATGCTCGCCTGCCTGTGGTTCTCCCCGCTGGCCGCCACCGTACCCGCCTTCGCCACCGCCCCCGCGCTGCTCTACATCGGCATCCACATGCTGCGCTCCGTGCTCGAAATCGACTGGGAAGACCTCACCGAAGCCGCCCCCGCCTTCATCACTATCGTCTTCATGCCCTTCACCTACTCCATCGCCGACGGCATCGCCATGGGCTTTATCAGCTACGCCTCCATCAAGCTCCTGTGCGGCCGCGCCAAAGACGTGCCGCCGATGGTGTGGTTGGTTGCCGTTTTGTGGGCGGCGAAATTCTGGTTCTTGGGCGTGTAAAGGCGCTCCCGCCTGCGCGGAAACGACGTTTCTGAAAATGCCCGAACGACGGAAAGGCCGTCTGAAAGCACTGTTTCGTGCTTTCAGACGGCCTTTGGCCGCAGGTCGGATACTTGTATCCGACAACCGTTGCACAGGCAGCAGCGCCGGAAGAATGTCGGATTCGGCAATCCGCTCTGCCGCATCCCGCAGCAAGATAAAGGCCGTCTGAAACCCCAAATCAGGTTTCAGACGGCCTTTTTCTACTAAGAGACTATACGCGGAAGGTTTCGCAAAACTCCATCCACATTACAGCAGCCCCGGCTGACCCAGCGCGGGATCGCTGGCGCGGGCGGCTTCGGCGTCGGCCACGCTTAAGCCCAATGCTCGGGCAACGCCTTCTGCGTAGTCGGGATGACAACGGGCGCAGTTGCGGATGTGGCGGTATTTGATGAAGTCCGGCGCGTCGCCCATCGCGGCGGCGGTGTTGGCGAACAGGGTTTGTTTTTGCTCGTCGCTCATCCGTTCAAACAAGGCGCGCGGCTGGCTGAAGTAGTCGGCGTCGTCTTCGCGGTAGTTCCAATGCGCGGCGTCGCCGTTGATTTTCAAGGGCGGCTCGGCGTATTGCGCCTGTTCCTGCCATTGGCCGAAGCTGTTGGGCTCGTAGTGGATGGCGGAGCCGTAGTTGCCGTCAGCGCGGCCTTGTCCGTCGCGGGCGTTGCTGTGCACGGGGAAGCGCGGGCGGTTTACCGGAATCTGGTGGTGGTTCACGCCCAAGCGGTAGCGCTGCGCGTCGGCGTAGTTAAACAGGCGCGCCTGCAGCATGCGGTCGGGCGAGACGCTGAGAAACGGACTTACTGAAAGATTTTGGCTATTGAAACTATGACAGCGATTTTATTTTTAAATTTTTAAATCGTATTTTTGTTTTGATTAGTTTTAGGCTATTAAGTCGGCGCGGACATGAAAAGGCCGTCTGAAAGCTGCTTTCAGACGGCCTTTTTGCGCGGCTAAGCCACTATCCCGTGAGCTTTTCGGCGTATTCGTACAATGCCTGCAACAGCGCGAGTTTGTCGGGATTGCCGGCGTGTTGCTCTGCCAGGCTTTGCAGGCTTTGGCCGAAAGCGGGCAGGGCGGCTTCCAGTTTTTTGCGGCGGTATTTCTGCCAGCGGATTTGTTCGGCGCGGCTGAGGGTGGGATAAAAATGGCGGGCACGGTAGTGAAACAGCAGCTTTTCGATGCGCGCATCTTGGAATGTCAAACCATGCTCGGCGAGTTTTTCCGGTGGCAGGCTGCGCAGGGCGGCCATGCCGTGTTTGTCGGCGGGGCTGAAAAAGCTGCTGTAAAGCTCGGTTTCCACATTGTCGCTTGGCGCAAATTCGCGCGTTTCGCTGTAGATTTTTTGTACTTTATTGCGGATTTCAGACAGCCTTTGCAGCGCTTGGAGATTATCAAGGCACCCGGCGCGGCTGATGCCCAAACGCTCGGCATCTTCATCGCGCAAGGTTTTGAGCGGCGCGAGTATCGGGCATTTGTTGAGGTGCACCAGCTTGAGCGGCACGGGCAGAATGCCTTGTTCCGACAGGGTGTTTTTGGGCGTGTACAGCCGTTCGCGCAGGGTGTCGGCGTCGAGGGTCAGCAAATCGCCCAAGTCGGCCGACAAATCGCAGGCGATGACCGCGTTGGCATTGGTAGGGTGGTGCGCCAGCGGCGCGATAACGGCGGTGTTGCCGCGATAATTGCCAAACATGCCCGATACGTGCACCAGCGGCGTGAAGTTTTGCGTGTCGATCATTTTGCCAAGCGCTGCTTTGCTGCGGTGTTCAAAGAAATATTGAAACAGGCGCGGCTGTTTTTGTTTGATGAGTTTGGCGGTTTCAATGGTGGCGTACACGTCGGACATCGCGTCGTGGGCGTGTTCGTGGGCGATGCCGTTGGCAGCGGTGAGTTGTTCCAGACGGAACACGGGCAGGCCGTCTGAATCGCGCGGCCATTCGATACCCTCGGGGCGCAGCGCGTAGCAGGCGCGGGCGACATCGAGCAAATCCCAGCGCGAGTTGCCGTTTTTGTAGCTGTATTCGTAGGGGTCGATGAAGTTGCGGTAAAACAGGTAGCGCGTCATTTCATCGTCGTAGCGGATATTGTTGAAACCCATGATGCAGGTGTTGGGGCGGGCAAACTCCGCCCAAATTCGCGCGGCAAATTCCGGCTCGGACACGCCTTTTTCATTGCACTCCTGCGGCGTGATGCCGGTAAGCAACACCGCTTCGGGCGAGGGCAGATAATCGCCGGTTTGGCGGCAGTAGAGCATCACCGGCTCGCCGACGATATTGAAATCCGCATCGGTGCGGATACCGGCAAACTGCGCCGGCCGGTCGTTTGCGGGGTTGATGCCGAAACTTTCGTAGTCGTAGATGAAAAAAGTGAAATCGGGTTGGGACATGGTTTTGCGTGGGTTGTGTGGTTGGGCTTGAGGCCGTCTGAAACCTGAAACCGGGTTTCAGACGGCCTTTGTTACAGGAAATAATACGGGCTATGCCCCGTCGGTGATAAAGCTGCGTAAAAACCCGTCTACCGCCTTATTCAAATAAATCCCGCGCGTTTCATTAAAAAACGCTTGGGCTTTTTCTTTGTTTACCGATTTTTTCAGCAAGTCGAATTTAGCCAAATCCACATTGTCGCGGCTGTATTTTCTGGCCAGCATTTCGCGCAGCAAATTGCCGTTCAGCCCCAAATCGTCAATGATTTTCTGCACTTTGGCGTTGGCGTTGCG
>CAMURX010000092.1 GCA_947097615.1 uncultured Neisseria sp.
AAGTCTGCGCCATCAGCGTGTTGATGAAGGTATCGGTATCGATGCGGCTGGATTTCGGCTCGAACACCAGTCGCACGGGATGTTCGCCGTCGGACTCGTCGCGCACGCGGTCGATTAAATCCAGCATCAGCTTTTTGGTATTGAGCTGGTCTTGGTTGAGCTGCTTTTTGCCTGCTTTCGGTTTCGGGTTGGTCTGTTCTTCGATTTCAGCAAGGATTTTGGCGGAGTTGGCGTTCGGCGGCAGCTCGGTCACAATCACGCGCCATTGTCCGCGCGCCAGCTTCTCGATTTCGTAACGTGCACGCACGCGCACGCTGCCCTTGCCGGTTTCGTAAATGCGGCGCAATTCGTCCGCCGGCGTAATGATTTGACCGCCGCCCGCAAAATCAGGCGCGGGAATATATTGCATCAGGTCGGCGGTTTCCAGCGTCGGCTTTTTCAACAGCGCAATCGCCGCCTGCGTAACTTCGTTCAAATTGTGCGACGGAATTTCGGTCGCCATGCCCACTGCGATGCCTGACGCGCCGTTGAGCAACACCATAGGCAGGCGGGCGGGCAGGTGCAGCGGTTCGTCAAACGCGCCGTCGTAGTTCGGCACGAAATCCACCGTCCCCTGATTGATTTCGGACAACAGTAATTCCGCAATCGGCGTCAGCCGCGCTTCGGTGTAACGCATCGCCGCCGCCCCGTCGCCGTCGCGCGAACCGAAGTTGCCGATGCCATCGATTAAGGGATAGCGCAAGGTAAAATCCTGCGCCATCCGCACCATCGCCTCATAGGCGGAACTGTCGCCGTGCGGGTGGTATTTACCCAAAATCTCGCCGACCACGCGGGCAGACTTCACGGGTTTCGCGCCCGAGGTCAGACCCATGTCGCGCATGGCGTAGAGAATGCGCCGCTGCACGGGCTTTTGGCCGTCTGAAACTTCGGGCAGGGCGCGGCCTTTGACCACGCTCATGGCGTATTCGAGATAGGCGCGTTCGGCGTATTGGCCGAGCAGTAGGGTGTCGTGGTCGGAAACGGGGGATGGGGTGTCGTGAATCATGCGCGGGGAGGGTTGGGGGAAAAGGGCGGTATTGTAAAGCAAAATTAACGCAGCGGCATGGCGGGAGGCCGTTCCCGTCTGCACGGGAATGACGTTTCTGAAAACCTTTCAGACGGCCTCAATAACCCATCAGCGGCAGCAGCACGGGCACGAGAAAGGCGGTGAGCACGCCGTTGACGATTAGGCCCAAGCCCGCGTAGGCGGCGTATTTCTTGCTGCGTTCGAGCGAAGCGGCCATGCCCATCGCGTGCGAGGCGGCACCCACCGACATACCCTGCGACATCGGCTTGTGCACCGTGCCCAGCCGCAGTAGGCGGTAGCCCGCCGTCTGGCCGATCATGCCGGCGGCAATCACCGAGGCGGCGGTGATGGCGGGCAGGCCGCCTATGCTGCAGGTGATTTCGATGGCGATGGGGCTGGTGACGGATTTGGCGGCAAGGCTCAACACGGTTTCCCGCCCCGCGCCCGCGAGTTTGGCAAGGTATACCGCGCTGACGATGCCGGTGACGCTGCCTGCGGTTTGCGACAGGATAATCGGCAGCCACTGGCGGCGGATTCTGTCCCAGTTGAGATACAGCGGCACGGCCAGGCCGACGACGACGGGTTTGAGCCAGAAATCGATGAATTGCGCCGCCTGATGGTAGTCGGGATAGGCGATGCCGCAGAGTTTCAGATAGATGATGACCAGCGCGGTGGTGCACATCACGGGATTGAAGAGGACGTTGCCGGTGCGGGCGCGCACAATGTTCACCAGCCAGTAGGCGGTAACGGTGAGCCAGAGCAGTACGGCGGGGTGGCGCAGCATATCCATCAGCGTTTGCGCAGCAGTTCGTGCGTTTTGCCGGTGACGAACATTACCGCCAGCGTGCTGAACACGGTGGACACGGCAATCGGCCAAAAGTCGCGCGCCACCAGGTCGAGATATTCCATCACCGCCACGCAGGGCGGTACGAGAAACAGCGACAGATTGGCCATCATCGTGTCCACCGCGCCCTGCAGCCACGCGGTTTTCACCCAGCCGGCCTGCAAGGCGGCAAACAGCAGCGCCATGCCGATGATGCTGCCGGGCAGTTGCAGGCCGGTGAAATGAATCACCGCCTCTCCGGCGGCGAGAAAACCGAAAATAATGCTCAAGGCGCGGATAAGCTGCATGGGCGGTGTTCTCCTGTGTGATGGATTTTGATGTTGTGCTGCGGCGGAATATAGCGGGCGGCTTAACAAAAGGCAACATTGGGCAACATAAAGAGGCCGTCTGAAAGCGCAGCTTTAACGAAGTGATGGCGGAAACGGGCCTTCAGGCGGCCTCGATAGTGCGGCAGGCAGGCAAAAGGCCGTCTGAAAACGGGTTTCAGACGGCCTTGTGTATCGCGGGCTTTATTTCTTTTCTTTCTTTTCGCGCTCTTCGGCTTTTTTTGCCGACGCTTCCAGGCGGGCGGCTACGTAGTCCACCATCAGGTCTTTTTTCTCCCAGAAAAAGGTTTCCATTTTTTGCAGGGAGTAGATGCGGCGCACCATGCCGGGCAAACCGGCGTGGATGATGGCGGCGACTTCTTTGTTCAGCGCTTCGTTGTCCATTGCGGTTTTCAGATCGACGGCTTTTTCGGCGAGGAAGGCGTTGAGGTTTTTCACCACGCCGCCGTGGATTTCAAACTGGTTGAGCATGACTTTGTTTCCCTTTTTGTCGGTTGGTTTGAAAGGCGCGCATTATAGCGCAAAAGCCGCCGCAGGCCGCGGCGGGCTGCTATATAATGCGCGCCTCTTGGGGGAGGCCGTCTGAAAATGTATTTGTGGTTTAAGTTTCTCCATCTGTTTTTCATCATTTCGTGGTTTGCGGGTTTGTTTTACCTGCCGCGTATTTATGTGAATCTGGCGCAGGCAGACGTGGCCTCGGCCGAATACCGCCGTCTGCTCGACATGGCGCGGCGGCTGTTGCGTTTTATGACGCCGCTGGGCGCGGGTGCGCTGGTGTTCGGCCTGCTTGTGCCGTTTGCCGCGGGCTGGTGGGGGCAGGGCTGGGTGTACGCCAAACTGGCGCTGGGGCTGTTTCTCGCCGCCTACCATGTCTGCTGTTTTTTCCTGCTGCGCGCCTTTACCGCGCAGCGCAACCGCCGCAGCCACAAGTGGTACCGCGTGTTTAACGAAATCCCCGTGCTGGCAATGATTGCCGCGCTGTATCTGGTGGTTTTCAAACCGTTTTAAGCAAAGAGGCCGTCTGAAAATGACTGTGGAAATCGAACGCCGTTTTTTGTTGGCAAACGATGCTTGGCGCGCCGAAGCGGGCGAGCCGCGCCTGATGAGCCAGGGCTATCTGAGCGTGGAAAAAGAGCGCACCATCCGCGTGCGCATCGTCGGCGAACAAGCGTGGCTGACGCTCAAAGGCTGGATTTCCGACGTGACGCGTAGCGAGTTCGAGTATGAAATCCCTTTGGCGCACGCGCGGGAGATTTTGCACAGCATGTGCCCTTTCCGTATGGAAAAACGCCGCTACGAAATCCGCTGCGACGGCTTTACCTTTGAAATCGACGAATACGCGGGCGACAACGCGCCGCTGGTCGTGGCCGAAATCGAGCTGCCCGCCGAAGACGCCGCCTTTCCCCGCCCCGCCTGGCTCGGCCGCGAAATCACCTCCGACGGCCGCTTTACCAACGCCTATCTGAGCAAACACCCGTATGCCGGATGGAGCGAAACCGAAAAGGCCGTCTGAAACGCTTTCACTTTGTTGAAGCCCCGCTTTCGGAAACGTCATTCCCGCTGTTTACCAAGGAGCAAAACCATGTATGAAGTCAACCGCAGCGCCTTTCTTCTGATTCCGCAAGAGCCCTTTTTGCACTGGCTGCACTCGGTCGGTGTCAGGGATGTCACCCTCGAAGATTTGCAGGCCGACGCCAACGCCTACCTTACCGATCCGTGCGACCATGTCGACGATGTTTGGGACATCATCGAACACCGCACCGCCGAGATTTTCGCCGCCGAACTGGCCGACTGGTGCGAAGACGAAAGCCTGTGGCCGGATCTCCATCCCGACATTTTCGCCGAATGGTTCGATATCCGCCCCGCCTCCCTCGTCACCGACCTGTCTGCCGAACCGCTGGCGCGCGAAAGCTTCGTGCCCTTTGAAACGCACTGAGATGGAAGACGCCGTTTTCCGCATACGCGGCTACCACCTCGACGGCTACGGCCATGTGAACAACGCGCGCTACCTCGAATTTCTCGAAGAAGCGCGCTGGCACTTTTTCGAACAGCACGACCTGCTCGGCGAGCTGGCAGGCGTGCAGATAGTCGTCGCCCGCGTCGATATCCGCTACCGCCGCAGCGCGGTGGCGGGCGACGTGCTTACCGTGCGCAACCGCGTCAAAACCGTCGAGCCGCGTCTGGCCGTTATCCGCCAGATTGTCTCCTTTGCCGACAGCGGCAAAACCGCCGCGCAGGCCGATGTCACCCTCGTGCCCGTTTCAGACGGCCGCAGCACCGAATTTCCTGCCGCCGTCTTCCAAACCCTGCAACAGATGTTCCGCTCATGAAAAAAACCGCCGTTTTCGCTGCTGCCGCGCTGGTCTGCGGCCTGCTGGCCTTTATCCTGATTCCTTCGGGCACGCCCGCCCCTGCCTTCTCGCTGCCTGATCTGCACGGCAAAACCGTGTCCGACGCCGCTTTGCGCGGCAAGGTCACCTTTATCAATTTCTGGTTTCCCTCCTGCCCCGGCTGCGTGTCGGAAATGCCGAAAATCGTGAAAATGTCGCACGACTACCGAAACCGAGACGGCTTCCAAATCCTCGCCGTCGCCGAACCCTACGACCCGCTCGAGAGCGTGAAGACCTACGCCGCAGAGCGCGGCATGGATTTCACCGTGGTGTACGACGCCGACAAAGCCGCCGCCCGCGCCTTCGGCACGGCGGTATATCCCACCTCCTTTTTGGTCGACAAAGAGGGCAGGGTGCTGAAAACCTTTGTCGGCGAACCCGATTTCGCCGAGCTTTACCGCCTGATAGACGGCGAGATGGCCGAGTAGGCCGTCTGAAAACAGCCGCCGCACGGCTTTCAAACCGTGCTCCAAGCAAAAAGGCCGTCTGAAAGCGTTTCAGACGGCCTCCTGCGGGCGGTTTCAATCCGGTTTTGCAGGCTCCTGCGGTTCTTGTGCCTGCCCTTCGCCCAAACGCGCGAACCAGCCCGCGACAACCGCTTCCGTTTCCGCCATGCCCTGCTTTTTCAGGCTGGAAAAAAGCTGCACCGTCACCTTCTGCCGCTCGGAAAACGGTTTTAACGCTTTCTTGACAGAAGACAAGGTTTTGATTTGGTCGTTCTTAGATAATTTGTCCGCTTTGGACAACAGGATATGCACCGGACGGCCGGTTTCGGCAAAGAAATCCAGCATCTGCATATCCAGCTCTTTGAGCGGATGGCGGCAGTCCATAATCAGCACCAGCCCGACCAACTGGCGGCGCGTACGCAGATAGTCGCCCAGCAGCGCCACCCAGTGCCTCCGCACCGCTTCGGGTACCTGCGCGTAGCCGTAGCCCGGCAAATCGGCCATGAAATGCCCGTCGGCCAGCTCGAAAAAATTGATGTGCTGCGTGCGCCCGGGCGTTTTCGACACATAGGCCAACCGCACATGGTTGCACAGCGTGTTGATGGCGCTGGACTTGCCCGCATTGGAGCGGCCGACGAAGGCGATTTCCGCGCCCGTGTCGGGCAGGTCTTTCAAATGGTTGACCGTAGTGAAGAATTTTGCGTTTTGAAATAAGTTCATAACTATGGAAAAAATAGTTAAATTTGGTATAGAATACCACGTTTGCAGACCAACGGTTTAACGCGGCGGTAAAAAAGCGCCGCGTATCGAGTATCGAAAATATAGAAAAAAGGGTGTTGCGGATACCGCAATGCTGCAATCAGGAGCCTCCATGAAACGTTTAACCCTACTGACTCTGGCACTTGCCGCCGGTACGGCTTTTGCTGCGCCCAAGGCCGACGTGGCCAAAGGCAAGCAGATTGCCCAAACCGTCTGTGCGGCCTGCCATGCCGCCGACGGCAACAGCGGTATTTCCACCTATCCGAAACTCTCGGCGCAGCACGCGAAATACATCGCCGTGGAAACGGCAGCCATCAAAGACGGCAAGCGCACCACCGGCGGCGCGGCGGCGATGAAGCCGATGGTGATGAGCCTCAGCGAGCAGGATATCGCCAACGTCGCCGCCTTCTACGCCACGCAGACCCCCAAATCGGGCGAAGCCAATCCGAAAGACAACCTCAAACTCGGCGCACAGATTTACCGCGGCGGCCTCGCCGGCAAAAAACTGCCCGCCTGTATGTCCTGCCACGGCCCCAGCGGTGCGGGTATGGTCGGCGGCGGTACTGATGTCAACGCCTATCCCCGACTGGGCGGCCAGCACAAAGACTACACCGTCACCCAGCTCAAAGCCTACGCATCCGGCCAGCGCACCAGCCCGAACGGCATGATGGAAGACATCGTCAAACGCATGTCGGAAGAAGAAATCAACGCCGTAGCCAACTTCATCCAAGGCCTGCACTAGGGTCTGTTGACAGTCAGCCTTGCGGCGGTATTTTGGGTAAAATCCGCGCCTGCCGCGTCAAAAATGCCCGCAGATGTCCAATCTTGCTGTGCTTTTTTCCTTGCATTCGCGAATTTTTTTCAAAAAACCGCTTCGCAAGCCAAATGTCGACACACCCCAAACCGCAGCAGCCGCGTTTTTTGCAAAACGCGGCTTTCAGACGGCCTCTTGGTTTTCAGACGGCCTCT
>CAMURX010000093.1 GCA_947097615.1 uncultured Neisseria sp.
TTTTGTTAAAGAACAGCGCTGTCAAAGCAGCGAAGATGTGAACTATACAGAACCCCGAAACCCTTTGCAAGCTTTTGTGCGGAAATATTTCGAACGTTTCAAAAATACCAATGTTTCGTAAAGAAATTTTCTTACACCGTTCAATCAGATTCTGCCCATGCGGATTGGCGGGCGTATAATCCGCCCTTTTATTTTGACTACCGACCATACAAAAGGAAGACCGATGAATTTTCCGCCGCGTTACGTTTCCGCCACCCGCATGCGCCGCATGCGCAAAGACGACTTCTCCCGCCGCCTCATGCGCGAACACACGCTTACCGCCGACGACTTGATTTACCCTGTGTTCGTACTCGAAGGCAGCGGACAGGAAGAAAACATCCCGTCCATGCCCGGCGTGAAACGCCAAAGCCTCGACAAACTGCTTTTTACCGCCGAAGAAGCCGTCAAACTCGGCATCCCCATGCTCGCACTGTTTCCCGTTGTTACACACAACAAAACCGCCGCCGCCGAAGAAGCCTACAACCCCGAAGGCCTCGTACCCACCGTTGTCCGCGCCCTGCGCGAGCGGTTTCCCGAACTGGGCATCATGACCGACATCGCGCTCGACCCCTATACCGTGCACGGCCAAGACGGCCTCACCGATTCAGACGGCTATGTGCTTAACGACGAAACCATCGAAGTATTGGTGCGCCAAGCCCTGTGCCACGCCGACGCAGGCGCGCAGGTTGTAGCTCCGTCCGACATGATGGACGGCCGCATCCTCGCCATCCGCGAAGCCCTCGAAGACGCCGGACACATCCACACCCGCATCATGGCTTACTCCGCCAAATACGCCTCCGCCTTTTACGGCCCGTTCCGCGATGCCGTCGGCAGCAGCGGCAACCTCGGCAAAGCCGACAAAAAAACCTACCAGATGGATCCGGCCAACAGCAACGAAGCCCTGCACGAAATCGCCCTCGACATCCAAGAGGGCGCAGATATGGTGATGGTCAAACCCGGCCTGCCGTATCTCGACATCGTGCGCCGCATCAAAGACGAATTCGGCGTCCCGACCTACGCCTACCAAGTTTCCGGCGAATACGCCATGCTGCAGGCCGCCATCCAAAACGGCTGGCTCGACGGCAGCAAAGTCATTTTGGAAAGCCTGCTCGCATTCAAACGCGCCGGCGCCGACGGCATCTTGACTTACTACGCCATTGAAGCTGCCAAACAGCTCCGCCGCTGACAAAAGGCCGTCTGAAAACCCGAAACCGGGTTTTTCAGACGGCCTTTCGTCTACTTTACTCATCCCCTATCCATAAACCTGCTGTTTTTCCTAGAAGGAAACCGCCATGAAACGCGAAACCATCGCCCTGCACGCCGGCTACCGTTCCGACCCCTCCACCCGCGCCGCCGCCGTGCCTGTCTACCAAACCACCTCCTACACCTTCGACGATACCCAACACGGCGCCGACCTCTTCAACCTCAACGTCGCGGGCAACATCTACACCCGCATCATGAACCCCACCACCGCCGTGCTCGAAGAGCGACTCGCGCAGCTTGAAGGCGGCATCGCCGCGCTGGCGGTGGCAAGCGGCATGGCCGCCATCACCTACGCCGTGCAAACCATCGCGCAGGCGGGCGACAACATCATCGCCACCAAAACCCTCTACGGCGGCACCTACAACTACTTCGCCCACACCCTGCCGCAGCAGGGCATCGAAGTTCGCTTTGTCGATCCCGACAAACCCGAACAAATCGCCGCGCTTGCCGACGCCCGCACCCGCCTTGTTTACGCCGAATCCATCGGCAACCCGGCCATCAACGTCATCGACATCCCCGCCTTTGCCGCCGCCGCACACGCGCAGGGTCTGCCGCTGATGGTCGACAACACCGTCCCCTCCCCTACCCTCTACCGCCCCATCGAACACGGCGCCGACATCGTCATCCAATCGCTGACCAAATACATCGGCGGCCACGGCACCACCATCGGCGGCGCGATTATCGACAGCGGCAAATTCACCTGGGCGGGCAACCTGCGCTTCGATGCCATCCTGAACCAGCCCGACCCCTCCTACCACGATGTCAATTACAGCGAACACTTCGGCGCCGCCGCCTACATCGCCCGCGCCCGCGTCGTACCGCTGCGCAACACCGGCGCCGCACTCAGCCCGATGAGCGCCTTTTTGCTGCTGCAAGGACTGGAAACGCTTGCCCTGCGTATGGAGCGCCATTGCGAAAACGCCCTCGCCGTCGCCCGCTACCTGCAAAACCACCCGCAAGTCGCCTGGGTCAACTACCCCGCTTTGGACAACAGCCCCTACAAAGCACTGATCGACCGCGACTACGGCGGCAAAGCCTCCGGCCTGCTCAGCTTCGGCATCAAGGGCGGACGCGAAGCAGGGGCAAAATTCATCGACGCGCTGCAACTCTTCCTGCGTCTGGTGAACATCGGCGACGCCAAATCGCTGGCCACCCATCCCGCGAGCACCACCCACCGCCAGCTATCGCCCGAAGAGCTGCAAGCCGCAGGCGTCGGCGAAGACATGGTGCGTCTGTCGGTCGGCATCGAACACATCGACGACTTGCTCGCCGATTTGGCACAGGCGCTCGCCGCCGCCAAATAAACGGGCAGCCGTAAAAAGGCCGTCTGAAACCCGATTGCGGTTTCAGACGGCCTTCTGCCGCTCATTGCCACGCAGACTTGCGGCGGAACGGAAAAACGTACGGAAAAACATTCGGAGGCCGTCTGAAACCTTTTTCAGACGGCCTCTCCGTACCCTACTCCCGATGGTAGGGATGATTGTTCAGAATCGACACTGCGCGGTAGAGCTGCTCGGTCAGCAGCACGCGCACCATGCCGTGCGGCAGCGTCAGGCTCGACAGGCGCAGCAGCAGCGCGGCGCGGCTTTTGAGCGCGTCGGTCATGCCGTCGGCGCCGCCGATCAGAAAGCAGACATGATCGCCGTTGTCCCGCCAGCTTTGCAGATAAGCCGCCAGTTCCACCGAGGTCGGCGCTTTGCCGCGCTCGTCCAGCGCCACAACCAGTGCCCCCGCAGGCAGTGCATCGAGGATGCGTTTTTCCTCCGCCGCCATGCCCTGCGCCGCGTTCACGCCCGCGCCGCGCTTTTCGGGTTTGATTTCCTTCAACACATAATCCACATCGCGGCCGAAACGCTTGGCGTATTCGTTCACCGCCTCGTCCACCCAGCGCGGCATCTTCGTGCCAACGGCCAACACCGTAATATCCATCTTTATCCTGTCCTTTTTTCTGTTTTCAGACGGCTTCAAAGCCTGTTTGTGTCGCAGGCCGTCTAAAAAACGGGAAAACGCGTTTTTCAGACGGCCTCCGATCCTTATTTAAACAGCCGCCCCTGCGCCAGTATTTCGCGCACGGGCGCGAAGTCGCGGCGGTGTTCGGGCAGCACGCCGAAACGTTTGAGCGCGGCAAGGTGCTCCGCCGTGCCGTAGCCCTTGTGCCGCTCAAAGCCGTATTGCGGGAAACGTTTTGCCAACGCATACATTTCCGCGTCGCGCGCCGTTTTCGCCAGCACCGAAGCGGCGGAAATCTCGATGATTTGCTGTCGCCCTTCACCACCGCCTCGGCAGGCACGGGCAGATCGGGCGGCACGCGGTTGCCGTCGATGAGGATTTTGTCGGGCACCAGCGCCAGCCCCGCCACCGCGCGGCGCATCGCCAGCATCGCCGCGTGCAGAATGTTCAGTTCGGCGATTTCGTCCGTGTCCGCCGAGGCGATGCTCCACGCAAGCGCCTGCGCCTTGATGCGCGATGCCAGATCGTCGCGTTTTTTCTCGCTGAGCTTTTTCGAGTCGGTCAGCCCCGGCAAATCGTATGTTTCCGGCAAAACCACGGCGGCGGCAAACACGCTGCCTACCAGCGGCCCGCGCCCCGCCTCGTCCACACCCGCACACACTATCCGCGCCACAGCCGCCTCCCGTTTGCAAAAACGCGCAAGGATAACGCGCGGCGCGGCGCTGTCAAGGCCGTCTGAAAGCGAAAATCCCGCCGCGTATCAAGCCTCTCCCCGCACCCGCGCGCAAGAGGGAACAAGGCCGTCTGAAAGCGGCGTTTCAGACGGCCTTAAGTTTCAGACGGCCTTAACCGGTATGCGTCACAGGCGGCATCGGAGGCCGTCTGAAACGGGATTTTACTGCGTTTGCAGCCATTCGTTCACCGCCGCTTCGAGGCGGGGGACGGCGGCTTCGCGGTCTTCGTCGGTGAGCAGCAGGGAGGGGGCGAGGCGGAGGACGTTGGCGCCGGCGACGAGGATCATCAGGCCGTGGCGCAGGGCGGCGGCGGTGAGCTCGGCGGCTTTGCCCGCGTAGGGTTCGGCGAGGACGCAGCCGATGAGCAGGCCTTGTCCGCGCACGCTTTGGAAGATGCCGGTGTCGCGGCCGAGCGTTTCGAGGGCGGCGGTAAGGGCTGTGCCTTGGCGGAGGGTGTTGGCGCGGGTGTCTTCGCGGTTGATGAGGTCGAAGGCGGCGCAGCCGACGGCGCAGGCCAAGGGGTTGCCGCCGAAGGTGCTGCCGTGGGTGCCGGGGGCGAAGGCGGGGGCGAGGCGGTCGGTGGTGAGCATGGCGGCGAGGGGGAAGCCGCTGCCGAGGGCTTTGGCGCTGGTGAGGATGTCGGGGGTAACGCCTGTGTGCTCATAGGCGAAGAGTTTGCCGGTGCGCCCCATGCCGGTTTGCACTTCGTCGAAGATGAGGGCGGCGCCGAAGCGGTCGCACAGTTCGCGGGCGGCGCACAGGAATTCGGGGGTGGCGGGGAGGACGCCGCTTTCGCCCTGCACGGGTTCGATGATGACGGCGCAGGTGTCTTCGCCAACGGCGGCAGCGAGGGCGGCGGGGTCGTTGAAGGGGATGTGGACGATGCCCTCGGGCAGGGGGGCGAAGTCGCGGCTGTATTTAGGCTGGCCGCCGACGGACACGGTGAAGAGGGTGCGGCCGTGGAAGGCGTTGGTGCAAGCGACGATTTTGTGTTTGTGTGCGCCGAAGGTGTCGCGGGCGTGTTTGCGGGCGAGTTTGAGGGCGGCTTCGTTGGCTTCGGCGCCGGAGTTGCAGAAGAAGACTTTGTCGGCAAAGGTGTTCTCGATGAGGCGGCGGGCGAGGTTTTGCGCGGGTTCGGTGGTGTAGATGTTGGAGATGTGCCAGAGTTTTTGCGCCTGATCGTTCAGGGCGGCGACGAGGGCGGGATGGCAGTGGCCGAGGGCGTTGACGGCGATGCCGCCGGCGAGGTCGATGTATTCGCGCCCTTCGTTGTCCCACACGCGGCTGCCGAGTCCGCGCTCGGGAATGACGGGGGCGAAGGAGAAGTTGGGCGTGAGGTAGTTTTGCATGGCGGGTTTCCTTTGTTGGACGGGTTTCAGACGGCCTTTATGGAGAAAGGCGGCATTATGCGCCGCCCCGTTCGGTTTATCCAACCAGTCCGGCCGTCTGAAAGAAGGCGCGGTAGGCGGCGGCTTTTTTCTGCAAACTCAACGGATAGGCGCGTGAGGTGGAGGGCAGGCGCGTGAGGGTGAGTTCGCGGCCGGCATAGGGAAAGGGCACGGTTTCGCCCGTTTTGGGCATTTTGATGCCGCCGCCCTGTATGCCGAGCAGGATTTCCGTGGCTTTGCCGCCTGTGGTAGCAATGTGGCGGCAGGCGGGCATTTGGCTTAACACGTCCTGCAAATCAACGGGTTCGACCACTTTCAGGAATTTGTCGGATGCGTTGCCGTGTTCGCGGATGGCTTTGTAGACGGTGGGGCAGGAGGCGATGCCGCGTTCGGTTAAAAACGCTTTGATTTTGTCGGCGTCAAACGCTTTTTCAGACGGCTTCTGAAAGTGTGCCGCGTCATTGAAAAACACCAGCCCGTATACGCGCCACATATCGTTTTGGAAATTGGGATAGTGAAATTCCATCGACCGCTTTTCGCCTGCGGGCGGGAAAGTGCCCATCAGCATCACCGTGGCTTGCGGCGGCAGAAAAGGCGGGAAGGGGCGGGTTTCGATAACAGGTTGGTCGGCAGACTCGGACATGGTTTTTCCTTTCATAAAGGGGTTTCAGACGGCATCGGCGGATTGAAACACGCCCCGCGCGCCGTTGACAACCGCGCCGCGTTCAGGAACGTCATTCCCGAGCAGGAGGGAACGGCCTCCCGCGCCCGCCGCAGTTGGCAGGCGGGGAGCGGCGGCGTATAGTGGGAAAACGCAAACCGTTCCCGTTTGCCTGATTTTGGAGACTACAAATGAGCGAGAAAATTTCCCCAAAAGACATCACCGTGTTATCCGCCACCATGCTGATTCCCCTGTGGGCAAAAGCCGTCGAATATGAGCGGCCGGATGCCATCCTGCACGACAAAGAAGCCGCGCGGATGCTGGACATGATTGATTACGACTTCACCCCCTTTGCCAAAGTCAAAGCATCGCAAGTCGGCTGCTGCGGGCGGGCGCGGATACTCGACGAAATGGCGCAGCGTTTTATCGACGGGCATCCTGATGCCGTGGTGGTGCAGCTCGGCGCGGGCTTGGACGCGCGTTACGAACGCATGGGCAGACCGAACGTTACCGCGTGGTACGACTTGGATTTGCCCGAAGTGATCGATGTGCGGCGGATGCTGCTGCCCGAATCGAGCAACCGCTATCTGGGCATTTCGATGTTTGACGAAACGTGGACGGACACCGTTGCCGCGTACGGCAAACCCGTTTTGCTGATTATCGAAGGCGTGCTGATGTATTTTGAAGAAGCGCAGGTGCAGGCGTTTTTCCAAATGG
>CAMURX010000094.1 GCA_947097615.1 uncultured Neisseria sp.
AGACGGCCTTTTTCAGACGGCCTTTTTCAGACGGCCTTTTTCAGACGGCCTTTTTCAGACGGCCTTTTTGCGTTTGGCGGCTTATTCCTTATATGTCTTGCCGTTTTCCAAGAACAGCAGCGGCGGCTGCTGTTTGTCGATAACGTCGGCGGTGATGAGCACCTTTTTCACCTGCGGCAGGTCGGGCAGGCGGTACATGGTTTCCATCAGGGCGCGTTCGACGATGGAGCGCAGGCCGCGCGCGCCGGTTTTGCGGCTCATGGCGAGTTTGGCGATGGCGCGTAAGGCGGCTTCTTCAAATTCGAGTTCCGCTCCTTCCATCGCCAGCAGCGCCTGATATTGTTTCACCAGCGCGTTTTTCGGCTCGGTGAGGATGTTGATGAGCGCGTCTTCGTCGAGTTCGGCCAGGGTGGCGATTACGGGCAGGCGGCCGATCAGTTCGGGAATTAGGCCGAATTTGATTAAGTCTTCCGGCTCGACGATTTCAAACAGCTCGGTGATGGCGGCGTTTTCGTCTTTGCTGTGTACCGATGCGCCGAAGCCGATACCGCCTTTTTCGGTGCGCTGGCGGATGACTTTTTCCAAACCGGCAAACGCGCCGCCGCAGATGAAGAGGATGTTGGTGGTGTCGACTTGGACGAAATCCTGGTTGGGATGCTTGCGCCCGCCCTGCGGGGGCACGCTGGCAACCGTGCCTTCGATGAGTTTGAGCAGCGCCTGCTGCACGCCTTCGCCCGACACGTCGCGGGTGATGGACGGGTTGTCGCTTTTGCGCGAGATTTTGTCGATTTCGTCGATGTAAACAATGCCGCGCTGGGCTTTTTCCACGTTGAAATCGCATTTGCCCAAGAGCTTGGTGATGATTTGCTCGACGTCTTCGCCGACATAGCCCGCTTCGGTGAGCGTGGTGGCGTCGGCCATCACGAAGGGCACGTCGAGTTTGCGCGCCAGCGACTGCGCCAGCAGGGTTTTGCCCGATCCGGTCGGGCCGATGAGGAGGATGTTGGATTTGGACAGTTCGACTTTGCCGCCCGCCTGCGGGTGGCGCAGGCGTTTATAGTGGTTGTAGACGGCGACGGCGAGGGCTTTTTTCGCCTGTTCCTGGCCGATAACGTGGTCGTCGAGGTTGGCGACGATTTCGGCGGGCGTGGGCAGTTTGTCTGCGGTACCGTCGCTGCCGTCTGCCTTGCCGGCACCGTCATCGGCTTCGAGCATCACGCCGCAGGTTTCCACGCATTCGTTGCAGATATAGGCGTCTTGGCCTTCAATCAGGTGTTTGACTTCCTGCTCGGATTTGCCGCAAAAGGAGCAGTGGCGGTTTTCTGTGGTCATGGTTTTACCTCGGCAGCGCAAACGGACAGGCCGTCTGAAAGTCTGAAAAAAGTGGGCGATTATAATGATTGGCCGTAGTTTTTTCAATTTTCAGACGGCCTGACAAGGCAGTGCGGCGGCAGGGGCGCTGGCGGCGGAAACGAAAACTCGTGCAAAACTGCGTCTGCCCGCTTTACAAGGCGTTTGCTTTTCACAGACAATGCGCCGCGACCTCAAACAGGCAGCGCTTCTCCCTAAGCCGATGGCGCGGAATAAAAAATATTTTCAGACGGCCTCCCCGTCTTTGTGTCGCGCCGCCGGACGAATCTTTGCAATTTTACGGATAACACGATGTACGCAACCCGGTTTTACAAAAAGGCCGCCGCCGTTTTGCTCGGCCTGAGCCTGTTCCCCCTCAACGCCGCCGCCGACGATTTGGACGTGCTCGGCCAGTTTCTGCAACAGAATTTCCCCACCGAGCAGGATCCGTTGGGCACTTTCCTTGCCAACAATCCGGGCGATATGCTCGAAGCGCAGGCCGCCATCGCAGGCCCGCTTTTGGCTTCGCAGTCGGCTTTGATTATGAACAACCGCACAGGCGAAGTGCTGTATCAGAAAAACATGAACCGCGTGATGCCCATCGCGTCGATTTCCAAACTGATGTCGGCGATGGTGACGCTGGACGCGCGCCTGAATATGGACGAGGTGATTACCATCACGGAAGACGAAATCGACCGCCTCAAAGGCACGGGCAGCCGCCTTTCGGTGGGTACGCAGCTGACGCGGGCGCAGCTTTTGCACCTGAGTCTGATGTCGAGCGAAAACCGCGCCACCCACGCGTTGGGGCGCACCTATCCGGGCGGCATGGGTGCGTTTGTCGCCGCGATGAATGCCAAAGCGCAGAGCCTGGGCATGGCCAGCAGCCGTTTTTACGAGCCGACCGGCTTGGACTACCGCAACGTGTCCACCGCCGCCGATTTGAGCAAACTGGCGAACGCGGCGGCCAAATATCCGCAAATACGCCGCAACAGCACATCCACCTACGGCTCGGTGTACACCAGTGCCGGCCGCCAGCAGAACTATAAAAATTCCAACGCCCTCGTGCGCGAAGGCTCGTGGGATATAGAATTGCAGAAAACGGGCTATATCCGCGAGTCGGGTCGTTCGATGGTGGTGAAAGCCAGAATCGGCAGCGAGCCGGTAACCATCGTGCTGCTCAATTCGCCCACCACCACCACCCGCGTCAACGACGCGCGCAAAATCCAAAGCTGGATGATGCAGAGGCCGTCTTAAAAACGGCGGCTGCGGCTTGCAGCATTCAAAGAGGCCGTCTGAAACGTTCCGGCGTTTTCAGACGGTCTCTTTTCAGACGGCCTCATCCGATGCATGGACGCAGGCCGGTTCGGATACGAAAGCGGTTTGAAACAGCGGCGGGTACGGTTTGCCGCCATACGAAAAGGCCGTCTGAAAGTCTTTCGGCATTTTCAGACGGCCTTTTTCTCAGACGGCCTCAGGCGATATCGGGCATACAGCCTTCGTTTTGGTAGAGCGTAAACAGCGGCACGCCTGCGTCGCGGATGCGTTGTCCGCCCGGCAGATCGGTAAATTCCAAAATGGCGGCGGCTTCCACCACATTACCGCCGAGGCGGCGGATCAGCTCCGCACCCGCCAGCATCGTGCCGCCCGTGGCCACCAAGTCGTCCACCAGCAGCATGCGTGCGCCCGGCTGCAGCGCGTCGGTATGGATTTCCACCGTTGCCTCGCCGTATTCCAGCGCGTATTTCTGCGATACGGTTTTGAAGGGCAGCTTGCCTTTTTTGCGGATGGGGACGAAGCCGACGTTCAACTGGTAGGCCAGCGCCGCGCCGATGATAAAGCCGCGCGCGTCTAAACCCGCCACGGCGTCGATTTTCTGATCCATGTAGCGGTAGACCAGCAGATCCACCAGCAGGCGGAAATACTGCGGGCTTTGCAGAATCGGCGTAATGTCGTGAAACAGAATCCCCTTTTCCGGCCAGTCGGGAATCTTGCGCATTTTTTCAAAAAGGGCTTCCACGCCCATCACTTCGGGATGAATCAACACCGCCGTAATCCTCGTTGTCAAAGCAAAAGCGGCATTGTAACAAATTTTCTATTCCGTCGCGGTTGCGCTATAATCCGAAGCCTTATTCCACGCGATTTCCGTATCATGAGCGCAAAAAATCCCGGCAATATTTTCATCATTTCCGCCGCTTCGGGCACGGGCAAAACAACGCTGGTGTCGCGCCTGCTCTCCGCCCATGCCGACGTGCGCGTTTCCATATCGCACACCACCCGCGCCCCGCGCGAAGGCGAGCGGCACGGCGAGCATTATTATTTTGTCGGCACGGCGGAATTCGAAGAAATGGCCGATGCGGGCGGCTTTCTCGAACACGCCAACGTGTTCGGCAATTATTACGGCACCAGCCTCGCCGGCCTCAAAGCCCTGCAAAACGAAGGCTTCGACGTGATTTTGGAAATCGACGTACAAGGCGCTCAGCAGGTTCGCCGCGCCCTGCCCGAAGCCGTCGGCATCTTTATCCTGCCGCCGAGTTTCGCCGAACTGGCCGAACGCCTGCGCGGGCGCGGCACCGACGCGCCGGAAGTGGTGGAAAAAAGGCTGCGCCAGGCGCGCGGTGAAATCGAACAGTCGCTGCTGTTCGACTACATCGTCGTCAACCGCGATCTGGCCGAGGCCGAAGCCCAGCTGGGCGCGATTATCCGTGCGCACAGGCAGACTCTGGCGCGGCAGCAGAACTTTATCGAACACCTGCTCTCGGAAAATTTCTGAATTTCTCCGAATCCGTCTCAAACCAACTCTCAAACAAACAAGGAAACCTGAAAATGGCACGCATCACCGTAGAAGACTGTTCCGACAAAATCACCAACCATTTCGACCTGACACTTGCCGCCGCACGCCGCGCCCGCCAGCTGGAAAACGGCACCGCGCCGCTGGTGGACGACGTGCGCAACGACAAGCCCACCGTCACAGCATTGCGCGAAATCGCTGCCGGACAGGTTACGGCCGACATCCTCAACCGCAGCAAATAACGTTTCAGGCCGTCTGAAAATGTTCGTCCCCGCGCCCGCCGCCCCCTACGATCCGCTGACCGCCCAAGCACGCGGCCTGCTGTTCGATGCCGCGTCCTACCTTCCCAAAGAAGATTTGGAGCGCTTGGAAAAAGCCTGCGCCTACGCCTTTTTCGCACACGACGGACAAACGCGCAAAAGCGGCGAGCCCTACATCACCCATCCGATTGCCGTTGCCACCGAGCTGGCCAAATGGCATATGGATATCCAAACGCTCAGCGCGGGGCTGATGCACGACGTCTTGGAAGACACGGGCGTCACCAAAGAGGAAATGGCCGCCGAGTTCGGCGACGCCATCGCCGATATGGTAGACGGTCTCTCCAAGCTGGAAAAACTGCAATACGACAACCAAACCGAACATCAGGCCGAGAGCTTCCGCAAGCTGATTCTGGCGATGACCAAAGATATGCGCGTCATCATCGTCAAACTGTCCGACCGCCTGCACAATATGCGCACGCTCGGCTCGATGCGCCCCGACAAACGCCGCCGCATCTCGCAGGAAACGCTGGAAATCTACGCCCCGATTGCCAACCGCATCGGACTCAATCCCGTTTACCGCGAATTGCAGGATCTGTCCTTCCAAAACATCTACCCGTCGCGCTACCGCACCCTGCAAAAAGCGATGAACAACTTCCGCCGCAACCGGCGCGACATCGTCGGCAAAGTGCTGGCGGCGTTCAGCCAGCGGCTGGTCGGCGCCAACATCGAAGCGCAAATCAAAGGGCGTGAAAAAAACCTGTACAGTATCCATCAGAAAATGCGCAACAAACACCTGCGCTTCGACGAAGTGATGGACATCTACGGCTTCCGCGTCATTACCAACAGCATCCCCGCCTGCTACGCCGCACTCGGCGCGCTGCACGGCCTCTACCAGCCCAAGCCCGGCAAATTCAAAGACTACATCGCCATCCCCAAAAGCAACGGCTACCAAAGCCTGCACACCACGCTCACCGGCCCGCACGGCCTGCCGATAGAAGTGCAGATACGCACCCGCGAAATGAACGCCGTTGCCGAAAGCGGCGTTGCCAGCCACTGGGCGTACAAATCGGGCGACGACCGCCCCGATCAGGCCACGCTCAACGCCAACAAATGGCTGCAAAACATTCTCGACTTGCAGGCGCGTTCGGCCAACGCCGTCGAATTCCTCGAACACGTCAAAGTCGACCTTTTTCCCAGCGAAGTCTACATCTTCACACCAAAAGGCCGTATCCTCGTACTGCCCGAAGGCGCAACCCCCATCGACTTCGCCTACGCCGTGCACACCGACATCGGCAACCGCACCGCCGCCGCCCGCGTCAACAACAGCATGGTGCCGCTGCGTACCCGTCTGAAAACCGGCGACACCGTCGAAATCGTCACCTCCGATCAGGCACGGCCGAACGCCGCCTGGCTCAACTTCGCCGTTTCCGGCCGCGCCCGCAGCGCCATCCGCAGCTACATCAAAAACATGAACCGCCGCGACGCCGTCGAACTGGGCGAAAACCTGCTGCAAAAAGCCCTCGCCGGCCTTCTGCCGCGCGACGTCCTCCTGTCGGAAGAACTCAAAGAAGCCTATCTTGCCGACCTCACCGAAAAACAAACCAGCTTTGAAGACGTGCTGTACAGCGTCGGTATGGGCCACACCCTGCCCGTTTCCGTTGCCATGCACATTGCCGAGCTGGCGGGGCAGCACCTTGGCGGCGAAGTGCGCCTCAGTCCGATAAAAATCAGCGGCAACGAAACCGGCCGCGTCCACCTCGGCCAATGCTGCAACCCGATACCCGGCGACGCCATCCGCGCCATCCTGATTAAAGACCAGGGGCTGATTATCCACCGCGAAACCTGTCCCAACCTGCTCAAAAGTGATCCCGACCAGCAGCTTGACGCCGACTGGGAAAACATCGGCGGCCACACCTACCACACCGTCCTGCTCGTCGCCTCGCAGGACAGCCACGGCCTGCTGGCGGCTATGGCGATGGCCATGTCCGAGCAGGGCGCCGACATCGAAGCCGTGGAAACGCCCTCGCAAAGCCAGTCGGGCACGGAAGGCTTTATCGAATTCAAATTCCGCATCAAAACGCAGGATCTCAAACAGCTCAACAGCATCATCCACGCCCTGCACACCATCCCGCAGGTGCGCCGCGTCACCCGTTTGTAAACCCGAATCGGAAACAAGAGGCCGTCTGAAACCGCGCTTTCAGACGGCCTTTTTATAGTCGGCCAACACAAAAAGATACAAGGCGGCAAACCACAGACAGTACAAGCACTACGGAGCCGGATCTTCATGTCTTAGGGCGTGTTGACATTCAGCTTGCGAAGCGGTTTTTTGAGGAAAAATTCGCGCCTGCAAGGA
>CAMURX010000095.1 GCA_947097615.1 uncultured Neisseria sp.
ACGCCCAGCACCTGCGGCACGGCGCGGATTTCGGCAACCAGCGCGGCCTGGTCGATATGCGGCGGCGCGCCCTGCATCAGGATGTGCAGGGTGTGGCGCAGCACGGAGGCGCCGCTGTTGGCGATAAGCAGGGCGATGAGCACGCTGATAACGGGGTCGGCCCAGCGCCAGTCGAAAAACATCAGCAGCAGGGCGGCGGCCACGGCGCCCAGCGAGCCGAGCAGGTCGCCCAAAACGTGCAGGTAGGCGCTTTTCATGTTGATGTTGTCGTGCACGCTGCCGCGGCTGTGCATATAGCGGGCGACGAAGAGGTTGACGGCCAGTCCGACGGCGCCCACCGCCAACATGCCCGCGCCGGCGACGGCGGGCGGGTTGTCCAGCCGTTCGACAGCTTCGATCACGACGAACACGGCAATTGCCAGCAGGGTGAGGCCGTTGAACAGGGCAAAGAGGATTTCGGCGCGTTTGTAGCCGAAGGTCTGGCTGCTGTTCACTGCTTTTTCGCCGAGTTTGAAGGCCAGAAGCGACAGGCCGACGGAGAGGGCGTCGGAGAGCATATGTCCCGCGTCGGAGAGCAGCGCCAGCGAGCCGGTGGCGAGGCCGCCGGCGATTTCCACCAGCATATAGCCCGCGATGATAAAGAAGGACACGGCCAGCACTTTTTTGTTGGCGGTGTGGCCGTGGCCGTGGGCATGGTCGTGATGATGGCCGGCGCTCATGTTCTGCTCCTTATTCCTTATGTGGGAAACGGCAGATTGTATAGTGAAACAAAATAGGAAAGATACAAGGCAGCAAGCCGCAGACAGTACAGGTAGTACGGCAAGGCGCAGCAACGCCGTAGATTTTCTATTTTGTTTCACTATAGCCGAAAGGGGGCGAGACGGGGTTTTCAGACGGCCTCAAACGGGATGAGGCCGCTCCCGCCTTCGCGCAAATGACGTTTCTGAAACACGGGAAAGGCCGTCTGAAAATGATTCAGACGGCCTGAGGGGCAAACGGAATGCCTTAGGGTCTGTTGACAATCAGCCTTGCGGCGGTGTTTTGGGCAAAAAATACCCGCCTGCCGCGTCAAAAATGCTCGCAAGGTGTCCAACCTTGCTGTGCTTTTTTCCTTGCATTCGGGCATTTTTTACTCAAAAAACCGTCTCGCAAGCTGAATGTCAACAGACCCTAGAAATCCAGATGCGAGGAGAGAACCTGACCGTCGGCGGCGTTGACGCGCACTTCGTATTTGCGTGCTCCGTTAACCGTTCCCACTTCATATACCGGCAGGTCGCGTTTGTATTTCAACTCGGCTTCTTTGGCGCGGCCGCCGGTTTTCGCTTCGGCGGCGGCAATGGCCTGTTTCAGCGAAATGCCGGTCTGCGGCACGGGGCGGCGCGGTTTGCTGTCGTAGTCGGGGCGGCTGTCGATGATGCTGCCGTTGGCGGCGTCGACGAATACTTCGGTCTCTTCGCTGCCGTTCATGATTTCGACTTTGTAGTAGCTTTGGCCGTGTTTGTGGCGGAAGTCGACGTCGACGGCCTGTCCTTTGACTTTGGCCAGCGCGTAATCGACGGCTTGGGCGGCGCTGATTTTGCTTTGCGCGAGGGCGGCGTGTTTGCTGCCGGGAACCATGCCTGCGGCGTAGGCGCCCGCGCCTGCGGTGCTCAGGAGGGCGGCGGTGACGAGGGCGGCGATGATGCTTTTTTTGTTGGCTTTCATAAGGTTTCTTTCTTTGGTGTCTGAATGATGGCTAAAGGATAATCGGAAAACGGAAAATCAATAGTCGATGCGCTCTTTGATGATTTTCAGGTCGGGGTAGGAGAGCACGATGTCGTATTTGCGGCCGTTTTTATAGGCGTCGATGTCCAAAACGGGTTTGCCGCGACGGTCGTCGGCTTCGACTTCTTGAACCTGATAGCCGCGTTTTTCCAGCATTTTCACTGCTTTGGTGCGGTTTTGCTCGAAATTCCTGTCGCTGTAAATCTGACGCTCGATGTGGTCGTCGGCAAAAGAAGCGGCGGCGGTGAGGGCGATCAGGGCGGTGAAGAGGGATTTTTTCATGTCGGATTCCTTTTTTTCGGTTTGAGGTAAAAGTGTTTGGAACGTTTGGCGTCGTCCCTGTCGATGGAGCGCATTAAACCAAAGCAAGATTAAGCGAATCTTAAGAAGGCATTTTGGCACGAATTTTTATTCAATTCATTGTTTTTAAAACAAACAAATTTAATTGCCCGTTTGGTATACGCGTTTTGTTTATAGTGAGTCAAAATAAAAAAGATACAAAGCAGCAAGCCGCAGACAGTACAGGTAGTACGACAAGGCGCAGCAACGCCGTAGATTTTTTATTTTGGCTCACTATTAAGCTTTCCTTAATCAAACCGTGCTTTAATACAGGCCGTCTGAACGCCTTTCAGACGGCCTCTCACTCATACGGAATCTCCCATGCGCATATTGTTGATAGAAGACGACCCCCACATCGGCGACGGCATCACCGCCGGTTTGAAAAAGCTCGGCATGGCCGCCGACTGGTTTTCAGACGGCCTCCAAGGGCGCGACGCCGCCGCCCTCGCGCCTTACGACGCCGCCGTGCTCGACCTCGGCCTGCCGGGCATGGACGGTATGGAAGTCTTGCGTGCGTGGCGGCAAAGCGGCCTGAGCTTTCCCGTGTTAATCCTCACCGCCCGCGACGCCCTGCCCGACCGCCTCGCCGGTTTGAACGGCGGCGCGGACGACTATTTGTGCAAACCCTTTGCCCTCGAAGAACTCGCCGCGCGGCTCAACGCCCTCGTGCGCCGCAGCCAAGGGCGCAGCGACAGCGGTCTGACCTTCGGCCGTCTGAAACTCGACACCGCCGCGCAAACGGCCACCCTCGGCGGCGAGCCGCTCGACCTGACCGCCCGCGAATGGCGTCTGCTCGAAATGCTGGTGTCCAAGCCCAAACACATCGTCAGCCGCGCGCAAATCGAAGACCGCCTCTACGGCTGGGAGCAGGAAGTGGAAAGCAACGCCGTGGAAGTACATATCCACAACCTGCGCAAAAAAATTGGCGCCTCCGTTATCCAAACCAAGCGCGGGCTGGGCTATTGCCTCGGCGAAGCGCCTTAGGGCGTGTTGACATTTGGTTTGCAATGCAAGGCCGTCTGAAAACCATATCCCCCGCCATCACAGTTTTCAGACGGCCTCACCGATACAGAGGCCGTCTGAAACCCCCAACCGCTGACAACACGCCATGCCCCTTTTCAAAACCCTGCCACCCGAAACCGCCATCCGCACCCGCCTGTTCTACTATCTGGCGGGCGGCCTGTTTGCCGTCTGGCTCGTCACCAACGCCGTTTCCCTCACCCTCGCCCTGAACGAGCTCAACGAATCGGCCGACAGCCAGATGAGCGAACTCGCCCGCGCCCTGCCCTATATCGACATCGAAGACGACGAACACGACGACGATGCCGACGATGAAGACGAAGACGACGCCGAAGGCCAAGCCGACTGGGAAACCATCCTCCTGCCCAAAATCAAACACAGCTTTGAAGAAGCGCGGCGCGGCAACGCCAAAGACAAACACAACGGCATCGCCATCTGGGACAAACGCGGCAAACTCCTGCTGGCCGACGAAAAAGGCCGCCGTATCCCCTTCAGCGACACCCCCGGCTTCACCGACACCGCCCCCGTCTGGAGCGACGACAGCTGGCGCGTCGTCTACTACCGCAACGACGCCACCGGCCTCACCGCCGCCGTTGCCCAACGCTGGCACGAACGCCTCGAAATGCTCTGGCACATCGTCTGGGTGCAGCTTGCCGCCTCCCTCTTTGTCCTGCCCCTGCTCGCCCTCCTGCTGCGCCTGGCCGTCAAACGCAGCATCCGCCCGCTCGACGCCCTGGCGCGGGAATTGTCCGAACGCCGCGCCGACAACCTCAACCCCGTCACCCGCGCCGTACCGCGCGAAACCCAACCCCTTACCGACGCCCTCAACCGCCTGTTCGAGCGCGTTCAGACGGCCTCCGAACGCGAAAAACGCTTCACCGCCGACGCCGCACACGAACTGCGCAGCCCGCTGGCCGCGCTCAAAGTGCAAAGCGAAGTGCTCGCCCTCAGCGACCCCGACGAACAGCCGCACCACCTGCACCAAATCCGCCAAAGCCTCGAACGCGCCGAACACCTCATCAACCAGCTCCTCACCCTCGCCCGCCTCGACCCCGAAAGCGGCCTCGCGCGGCGCGAGAACATCGACTGGGAAACCCTCAGCGGCCAAGTCCTGCAACAGGCCAACACCGCCGCCCGCGAAAAACGCATCCGCCTCAAACGCGACTTCGCCGGCCACCCCCTGCCGCTGCAAGGCGACCCCGTTTTGCTGCAACTCATGTTGCGCAACCTCATCGACAACGCCGTGCGCTACTCGCCCGAAGAGAGCGAAGTCGGCCTGTACTTCTACCCCGATCGCATCGAAATCCGCGACCACGGAGCCGGCATCGCCGCCGAACACCTGCCGCGCATCAAAGAACGCTTCTACCGCCCCGCCGGACAAAACGGCCAAGGCAGCGGCCTCGGCCTCTCCATCGTCGAACAGATCGCCGCCCTGCACGGCCTGACCCTGCGCTTGGAAAACCGCCGCGAAGGCGGCCTGAGCGCGTGGATAGAACAGGCCGTCTGAAAGGCCGTCTGAAAAAAAACAAAGGCCGTCTGAAAACAGGTTTTCAAAACAGGCCGTAGAGCCACACGCCCAGCAGGGTCAGCACGATGGCGGCGGCGCAGCCGATTTTGGCGGCCGTGCCGACAATGAAGCCGACGAAGGCGCCGAGGCCGACTTTTCCCGCGCGCAAGGCTTCGCGGCGGGCGGCGAATTCGCCTGCGGCCGCGCCGAGCAGCGGGCCGAGCAGCAGGCCGGGGATGCCGAAGAAAGCTCCGGCGATGCCGCCGAAAAACGAGCCCCACAGCGCTTCGCGGCTCGCGCCGGTGAATTTGGCGCCGAGCACGCCCGCGACGTAGTCGGTGGCCGTGCCGATGGCGGCGAGGATGCCGACGGCGGCAATCGTGCCGCCGCCTATCGTTTGGTAGCCGTCGGCATAACCGAGCAGCCACGCGCCCGCAAACATCAGTATCAGGCCGGGCAGCGCGGGATAAACCGTGCCGAACAGACCGGCGGCCAAGGCGGCAATGCCGAGGATAATCAGGAAAACGGTCATGGGTGTCCTTTCGTAGGGAGGCCGTCTGAAACGGTTTCAGACGGCCTCGAACAAGGCTTTCAGACGGCCTGTGCACTGCAGCGGCCGTCTGAGAAAACGGGCAAAGCCTGCCGCGTGCCGACGCGCTTTTTCAGACGGCCTCTTCGCGGCAGATTTGCAGGATTTCGCTGCCGTAGCGGGCGTTTTTTTCCGCGCCCATGCCGTGGATGGCGGCCAGGTCGTCTAGGGTTTGCGGCTGTTTGGCGGCGATGGCGCGCAGGGTGATTTTGCTGAGGATGCGGAAGTCTTCTTCGCCTTCGGCGGCGGCGGTGGCGGCGCACCATTGTGTCAGGCGGCGGGCGAGATTGCGGCGGCGTTCGGCCTCGGGCGGGAGGCCGTCTGAAAAGGGGCGGCAGAGGGCGAGGATGTCGGCGCCGTAGCGTTCGGTGCGCACTTTGCCGAGGCCGTAAACGGCGGCGAGGTCGATGGTTTCGGCGGGCGGGTTGCGCGCGAGGTCGTCTATGCTGTCGTCGGGGCAGACGGTGTGCAGGGCGGTGTTTTCGTTTTCTGCCTGACGCTGCCGCCATTGGTGCAGGGCGGCGGCCAGTTCGGCGGCGCGGGGGTTGCCGCCTGTGTCTTTGAGGCCGTCTGAAAGGGCGGGCGGTGCGGCGGCAAAGTCTGTTTCAGACGGCCTGTTGTGTTCCTGCGCGGCGGCGGTGACAGTGAGGATTTCGTCGCCGTATTTGTCGATTTTGGCCGCGCCCAGGCCGTAGATGTCGTGCAGGGCGGCGCGGCTTTGCGGTTGTTTTTCCACCAAATCGCGCAGGGTTTTGTCGCCGCAGACGACGTAGGCGGGCACTTCTTCGGCGCGGGCGCGTTCGAGCCGCCAGTGGCGCAGCGCCTGCCACAGGCGTTCTTCGCGTTCGGTGCGCAGCCAGGTGTCCTGCGGGCTGCGGGTGGCGGCTTTGTCGCGTTTGAGCGGGCGCAGCATGACGGTTTCGCCGCCTTTGAGCACGGGCACGGCGGCTTCGGTGAGGCGCAGGGCGTGGTAGTTTTGCGCGTCGGTTTCGAGATAACCCAAGCCGATGCACTGACGGATGATGCCGCGCCATTCTTTGTCGGACAAATCGGCGCCGATGCCGTAGGTGGAGAGGCTGTCGTGGCGGTTGTCGCGTATCCATTGGTCGGCTTTGCCGCGCAGGATGTTGATGATGTAGCCGGAGGAGAAGCGTTGTCCGGCGCGGTAGACGCAGCTGAGGAGTTTGCGCACGTTTTCGGTGGCGTCGAAGCGCACGGGCGGGTGCAGGCAATTGTCGCAGTGGCCGCAGGGCCGGATGGTTTCGCCGAAGTGGCGCAGCAGGGCGGCGCGGCGGCAGGCTGCGGTTTCGCACACGGCAAACATGGCGTCGAGTTTTTGCAGTTCGATTTGTTTTTGGAAGTCGTCGCCGGTGCCGGTTTGGATGCGCTCGCGCAGCAGGGCGTAGTCGTTGAGGCCGTAGCACAGCCAGCTTTGCGCGGGCAGGCCGTCGCGTCCGGCGCGGCCGCTTTCCTGATAGAAGTGTTCGATGCTCTGCGGCATGTCGA
>CAMURX010000096.1 GCA_947097615.1 uncultured Neisseria sp.
AGTACAGGTAGTACGGGGCAGGTTTTCTTGGCATTTCCAATGCCGTAGAAAACCGTCCTCTTCGAGCTAAGGCGCAGCAACGCCGTAGATTTTTTATTTTGGCTCACTATACAATCCTTAACGAAAACATTTACACGAAAGGAACAAACCATGCGTGCCGTTATCCAAAAAGTCACCCGTGCCGAAGTCGGGATTGTGCACGGGGGCGGCTGTGAAACCATCGGGCAGATTTCAGACGGCCTCTTGGTGCTGCTGGGCGTGGGGCTGGACGACGGCGAAGACGACGCCCGCTATATCGCCGACAAAACCGCCGGCCTGCGTATTTTTGAAGACGAAGCGGGCAAGCTGAATCTGTCGCTGCGCGAAACGGGCGGAGCGGTGCTGCTGGTATCGCAGTTCACGCTGCACGGCGACGCGCGCAGCGGCAGGCGGCCGTCGTTTTCCGCCGCCGCCAAGCCCGACGAAGCGGAGCGGCTGTATCTTTTGACGGCGCAGATGCTGCGCGATCGGGGCATCCGCGTGGAGACGGGGCGTTTCCGCACGCATATGCAGGTGTCGCTGTGCAACGACGGGCCGGTGACGCTGCTGCTCGATTCGAAAAAACTGTTTTGAGACCGCAATGAAGACTGCACGCAATACTGCGCCGCTGGTTCTGTTTCTGATTGCCGTCGCGCTGCTGGCTGGCCAACCTGCGCGCGCCGCTGGCCGCTTTGGGGCCGCTGGTGGGGATGATACGGGCGGATTTGGGCAGCTCGGGCACGTTTATGGGCGTGGTGGCGGCGCTGCCGATGCTGGCGTTCGCGCTGTTTTCGCCGCTAGCGGTGCGCCTGTCCGCCCGTTTCGGCGTGGAAAGGGTGCTGGCGGCGGCGGCGGCGCTGATGGCGGCGGGCATGGCGGTGCGCTCGTGGGGGCCGTCTGAAACGCTGCTGGCACTCGGCACGCTGCTGCTGGCGGCGGCGGTGGCGATGGGCAATGTACTGCTGCCCGCGTTGGCCAAACGCAATCTGCCGACACGCGTCGGGCTGGTGGTGGGCACGCTGTCGGCGGGGATGTCGCTGTCGTCGGCGCTGGCGGCCGCCGTCGTCGTGCCGCTGGCGCTGCGTTTCGGTTGGCAATGGTCGCTGGCGGTGTGGCTGTTTGCGGCGCTGGCCGCGTTTGCCGTTTGGCTGCCGCTTTGCCGACGGGGCGCTCAGAGGCCGTCTGAAACGGCGGTTTCAGACGGCCTCAATGCGTGGAAACTGCCCGCCGCGTGGTGTTTGAGCGCGTTTATGGGCGTGCAGTCGCTGCTGTTTTACACGCTGGTGAACTTTCTGCCCTCGCTGCTGGCGGAAAAAGGGGCGGACGCGGCAGCGGCGGGCAATTATGTTTCGCTGTTCCAAATCGGCACGCTGGTAGGCAGTTTGGCGGTGTCGGCGCGTTTTGCCCGCAGCAGGCGCAGGCAGCTTTTCAATCTGGCAACGGCCTCGCTGATGCTGTTCGGCGTGCTGGGCTTGTGGCTCGCGCCTGCGGGCAGCGCGTGGCTGTGGGTGATGCTGGAGGGCGCGGGGGCGTCGGGCAGTTTTTCCGCCGCTTTGATGCTGTTCGCCCTGCGCGCCTCCGACAGCCGCACCACCGCCGCACTCTCGGGCATGGCGCAGACGGTGGGCTACTCCATCGCCGTCGCCGGCCCGCTGGGCATGGGCATGCTGTACGACCGCTTCGGTTCGTGGTCGGCATCGCTGTCGCTACTGGCGGCGCTGATGGTGTTCGAGTGCGTGCTGGCATGGTTTGCCGCCAAGCCGGAAATTATCCGCTGAGGGCGGACATGGGTTGCGGATGCGGGAAAGGCCGTCTGAAAGAACTTTCAGACGGCCTTTTTGACAGAGCACAGACGCGATTTCACTCCATTGAACCTTCGCTTTCAACAATGTTATTCCCACGAAGATATCGCCTTAGAGGCTTTGCGCGGAACTGCCGATACATTGGCCGCAATGTCAGAAACTCCGAACGGTTTTCAAATGCGGCCGCTCAGGCAAAATGGTCGTAACCGCCGCGTGCCAAATGTATCGGCCGCCCCGCCGCATCGCGCACCCGCAGGCCGTGTTGCGCCGTAATCCTGCCGATGCGGCAGACCTCCGTTTGACACTGCCGCGCCGCCTGCTCCACTTCGGCGCGCCGCGCTGAGGAAGCGGTGAACAGTAGCTCATAATCGTCGCCGCCCGCCAGCATGCATTGCCGCCGCACCGCTTCGGGCAGACACTCCCGCAAGGCAGGCAGAACGGGCAGCCCGTTTTCTTCAATCTCCGCGCCGACATCCGATGCATCGAGAATATGCGTCAAATCCTGTATCAGGCCGTCTGAAATATCCTGCGCGGCATTGGCCAGCGTTAACAGTGCCTGTCCCAAAGCCACGCGCGGCACGGGGCGCAGCAGAGCCCGGCGGCAATGCTCTGCGGCCGGTTCGGGCAAAACCGCCTTGCCCAGCATATGCTGCAAAGCTGCCGCCGCCGAGCCAATATGCCCCGACACCCAAACATCGTCGCCCACCCGCGCCCCGCTGCGGCGCAATCCCAAGCCCTGCGGCACATCGCCGATAATCATGACGTTGAAGACTGAATGTCCTTTGGTGGTATCCCCGCCAATCAGCGAAACGCCGTATTCGGCACAAAGCGCGAAAAAACTGTCGCAAAACAAGCGCAGCCATGTTGCATCCAGCTCGGGCAGCGCCGCACTCAGCAACACCCAGCGCGGCCGCGCACCCATCGCCGCCATATCCGACAAATTGACCGCCAAAACCTTGTGCGCCACATCCTGTGGCGCCGTATCGGCAAAAAAATGCCTACCCGCCAGCAACATATCGCTGCTGACACACAAATCCCTACCCCGATCGGGACGAACCACGGCTGCATCATCGCCAATCCCAAGCAATACCGCCTTGTCTTTCGGCGCATTTGCAAGATAGGTTTTGATAAAGTCGAACTCGTTCATTTTCGGCTGCCTCATGTATTTCCGTTTTTCATTTTATTATTCTTCATGCTTTAAAAAACATATCGTATAAACAAAAAACATATCGTATAAAACCGACAAAAAGAAAAAAACCCCGCATTCGCGGGGTTTTTCAAAATCATCTTACCAACGGGTGTAACCGTGGATACTGGAACGCTCACCCGGCAACCAGTGGTTGTCGCTGGCAGGACGCTCGCCGACAGCTTCAGCACCGGCAGAAACCTGACGCTGAACCACGCTGCGGATTTTCACGTCTACGCGGCGGTCGGGTTCGATACATGCGATCAGCTGTGCACGACGTTTGGCTTTAGACAGTTTTTTGCCTGCAACTTCGGCTTCACAAGTAGCAGTCATCTGAGCCTGAGACTCACCCAAGCCGACAGCAGAAATCTTACCGGCAGGAACACCTTGGTTAACCAGGTAGTTGGCAACAACATTGGCACGACGCTCAGACAGAGCCTGGTTGTATTGTTCGGAACCCATAAAGTCGGTATGGCCTTCAACACGGACGCTTTGAACGGACTCGTTGGACAGACGGGCTGCCAAGTTGTTCAGAGTTTCCATCGCCTGCGGACGCAGATTGTCTTTATCGAAACCAAACAGGGTTTTGGCAGACAATGCAACGGTTTCGTCAACATACTCGGGAGCGGCAGGTGCCTGGGCAACTGCATCGCCACACTCTACGCGGCCTTGGGTTTCCTTATCGAAATAAGCATCTTTCCAGCACTCTTCATAATTGTTGCGGACGATTTCCTGAGATTCGCGGCTGACTACATAGCCGTGTTTGGTATGCGGCTCACTGGCTGCCAAAGTGTTGGCAGAAGCGATAGCGGCAACGATTAATGCACCTAATTTAAGCTGTTTGGTCATTATTATTCCCTCATCAAAAGATTGTTAATGCAATGACCTGAGAGACCATTACAAAGCACAATATACAGGCCGCAGCGTGACGGCAACCAGAATATACGAGGCCGCACTATAAAAATCCCGATGCGAACTGTCAATATCCCACTGCCTTCTGTGCGGGCAGCAGCCTGTTTCCTAGTGCCGCATCATGCCGAAAAATCAATTTTCTGTCACTTATTTACCGGAAAAAACGCTACCGGCTTTATTAAAGTTGCGCAAAAACAACAGGAACTTTCCATTTCAAAGCACTCGCTCCGCTTGTCGGTACGGCGTCCCGGCCCTTTATTTACCGTCGTTTTCCGACATTCGGATTTGTTTTTATGTTAAAGTCCGCAGCCCGATTCCGTATCCCGACGCCATACTTATGAAACTGCAACAGCTGCGCTACGCGCTCGAAGTCTACAAACACAATCTCAACGTCTCCGAAGCGGCAGACGCGCTGTTTACGTCGCAGCCCGGGGTTTCCAAACAAATCCGCCTTTTGGAGGAAGAACTCGGCATCCGCATCTTTATCCGCAGCGGCAAGCGCATCGTTTCGGTTTCGCAGCCGGGAAAGGCGGTTTTACAGACGGCCGAGAGGATTTTGCACGACATCCAAAACATCAAAAACATCGGCAGCGAGTTTGCCAAGCAGAACGGGGGCGTACTCACACTCGCGGCCACGCACACTCTGGCGCGTTACGTTCTGCCGCCTGTTGTGGCGCAGTTTGCCAAGGCTTATCCAAAAGTGCGGCTGGTTATCCGCCAGGGAACGCCCGAAGAAATCCGACGCATGGTTTCAGACGGCCTGACGGACTTTGCCGTGACATCGGAACTTTCCGACTACGGCACGGAGCTGCGCGGCATTTCCTGTTCGAGCTGGCATTACGGTCTGCTCGTGCCGAACGATCATCCGCTGCTCGACCACAAAGGCGCGCTGTCCGTCAAAGCCATCGCGTCCTATCCTTTAATCACCTACGAATCCGCTTTCACGCGCGGCAGCGCGCTTTCGCGCGCGTTTGCCAAGGCAGACATAACCGAACCGGAAATCACCGTTTCGGTGGCCGACAATGATGCGCTGAAAACCTATGTCCGTCTGGGACTGGGCATCGGCCTGATGGCCAAACCGGCCTACGACAAAACGGCAGACGCGGATCTGACGCTGGTCGACATCCCCTATCTCACAGAACCCTGCCATACCGGCTTGCTGCTGCGCGGCGACAGCTACCTGCGTGGATATGTCTACGGTTTTATCGAACTCTTCGACCCGTCTTTAAACAAAGCGCGGCTTGACCAGCTGCTGTACACACCCGTTGTCGAAGACTTTTCGATTTAGGCCGTCTGAAAAAGCAAAAGCACCGCAGAATAAGTTTTCTACGGTGCTTTTGCTTTTTCAGACGGCCTCTTTCAGACGGCGTGCGTGCCGCCGGATACCATTCTGTTCAATACTTCCGGCTTCAGTAACTTGATGTGCTTGTGCTCCACCGAAATCAGCTCCTCCTGATGGAAACGCGAAAGCGTGCGGCTGACCGTTTCCAGCTTCAGCCCCAAATAGCTGCCGATTTCCTCGCGCGACATACGCAGGATGAAATCGTTGGCGGCAAAACCCCTGTGGTGCAGCCTTTGCGACAAGTTCAGCAAAAAGGCAGCAATCCGCTCTTCGGCGCGCATATTGCCCAACAACAGCATTACGCCTTGATCGCGCACAATCTCGCGGCTCATCAGGCGGAAGAAATGCGTTTGGATGCTCGGAATGACTTTGCTCAACTCCTCCATATGGCCGAACGGCAGCTCGCACACCTCGCTGTCCTCCAAAGCCACCGCATCGCAAGTGTGCGCATGGGTGCAGATACCGTCCATCCCGATCAATTCGCCGGACATAAAAAAACCGGTTACCTGATCGCGACCGTCCTGCGAAGCGACAGTCGTTTTGAAAAAACCGGTGCGGATGGCGAAAAGGGAATGGAAAGACTCGCCCGAACGGAACAGAAACTCGCCTTTTTTCAGCCTGTGGCTCTGTCGGATAACGGTGTCCAACTGCTCGAATTCATTGGGACGCAGGCCGACGGGCAGGCACAGCTCGCGCAGCGAACAGGTCGAACAAAGCGTCTTCATCGGTTGTAGCAAAGCGTGTGTGGCCATACTGGTTACAGTCCTTAATTTTTTGTACCTGAGGCAAACTGTATACAATTCGCCTTGACTAATATCAAAGTATCATCATCGGCTTTGTGCCATTCTAGCAAACTACCATACATTTACCAACATCAAACCCTTCCGCATGAAAATCATCAACATAATCAATAAAGAAAAGCCGGAATTCGACCGCAACCTCATCGCTTCCCTCCCCGCCAGCGGCCCGCGCTACACCTCCTATCCCACTGCCGACCGCTTCCACAAAGATTTTGGTGAAAACGAATACATCGAAACCCTCGCCCTGCGCAGCGCAGGCGCGCTCAACAAACCCCTGTCCCTCTACATCCACATCCCATTTTGCGACACCATCTGCTACTACTGCGGCTGCAACAAAATCATCACCAAAGACAAAACCCGTGCCGACGAATACCTCGGTTACCTCGAACGCGAAATGGAACTCCTCGCCCCCCATTTGGGCGGCAAAAACCCCCTCGCCCAACTCCACTTCGGCGGCGGCACCCCCACCTTCCTTTCAGACGGCCAACTCGACCGCGTCTTCGCCATGATCCGCCGCCACTTCCACCTCCTGCCCGACGGCGAATACTCCATCGAAATCGACCCGCGCAAAGTCAGCCGCGAAACCGT
>CAMURX010000097.1 GCA_947097615.1 uncultured Neisseria sp.
TGTGCACGGGCGGCACGGTGGTGGACAGGCGGCCGTTGCCTTCGTTTTCCACCAGACAGAGCGTGCCCGTTTCGGCAACGGCGAAGTTCACACCGGAGAGGCCGACGTCGGCCGTGCGGTAGACGTCGCGCAGCGCCTGACGGGCGATGCCGGTCAGCTCGTCCACGTCGTCGGTAAGCGGCGTGCCGAGGTTTTTGTGGAACAGCTCGCTCACTTGTTCTTTGGTTTTGTGGATGGCGGGCATCACGATGTGGGTGGGCTTTTCGCCCGCCATCTGCACGATAAATTCGCCCAAATCGCTCTCAACCGCTTTGATGCCCTGCCCTTCGAGATAATGGTTCAGCTCGATTTCCTCACTGACCATCGATTTGCCTTTCACCATCAGTTTGCCGTTTTTGGCAGTGATGATGTTGTGGATGATTTGGCAGGCTTCAGCCGGGGTTTCCGCCCAATGCACTTTGACACCCAAGCGGATCAGGTTGGCTTCAAGCTCTTCCAAAAGCGCAGGCAGGCAGGCGAGCGAGCGCTGGCGGATGTGTTCGCACAGGGTGCGCAGAAGTTGCAGCTCTTCTTCGTCGGACAACACGCTTTTGCGGCGGGTCATCAGCATATCCATTGCCGTACGCAGGCTTTTGCGCAGCGGCTTGTCGGCCAGCGCCTCACGGGCGTTTTGCTTGAAGGTTTCGGGTTTCGGATGGAAATGTACGGTTTGCGTGCTCATGCGGCGTCCTCCAAGTCGGCGGGGGCGATGTGGCCGGGCAGGACGGCCAGCACCACCAAATCGCGCGGGCCGTGTGCGCCGTAGGCCAGCGTGAGCTGGATGTCGGCGGTTTTCGACGGGCCGGACACCAGCACCACGTTGGTGGGCATCCCGGCGGCCATGTTTTCGCCGTGCATGGCGTGATGGAAGGTGTCGTACATTTTCGCCGTGTCAAACAGGCAGAAATGCACGGGCGGCACTAGGCTCTGGCTGCGCGGCTCTTGCGGCGTCGGCCACAGCATCAGCGTGCCAGTGTGGGCGATGCCGCAGCGGGCGGAGGTGAAGCCCGCGTCGATATCCGCAAAATACTCGTCTTTCCAATCTTCTATCGGCTTGTCAAAGCCTTTGGTTTCTATGTTTGAGGCCGTCTGAAAAGCCCGGGCGGCGGCGCGGCCGTGTTCGGTTTGCAGCGGCAGCAGGATGTTTTTCAGCCCTTTGCCTTCGGCCGCTTTAACCATGACCTGCGGCCAGTTGTCGCGCGTCACCCAATAAATTTCCGTTTTCACCGCCCGCATGGCCTTCGCCCAATGTTTCAAGCGTTCGGTTTCGCTGTCCCACACGGGCGACATTTCACGGTAAAACTCTTCGACGCGCGGCTCCATCATCGGATAGGCGTCGGCCTTTTTCAGTTTGGCCAAAATGTTTTCGCGCGCGCTCATGCCTTGCCTCCCGTGCGTTCCAGAAGGAAGGTGGCGATGTGCTTGGGACGCGGCATCTGCGGCTCGTCTTTGGCGATTTTGCCGCCGATGTTCATCATGCACCCTGCGTCGGCGCTGACGATTTCCACCGCTTCCGTGGCTTTGAGCGCGGCCACTTTGTCGGCCACCATCGCACCCGAAATATCGGGCTGCTTCACGGAAAACGTGCCGCCGAAACCGCAGCATTCGCTTTCGTGGTCGTGTACCACGCGCTCGACGTTTTTCAGGCTGTCCACCAGTTTCCAGCCCGTGAGGTGCACGCCCATTTCGCGCCGCGCGCCGCAGGAAGTGTGCACCGCCACTTTGATGCTATCGCCCTTGTCTTCGGGCGCATAGCCGATGTCGAGCAGAAAATGGGTGAATTCCACCACCCTGCCCGCCACTTTGCGGGCTTTTTCCTCATGGGCGCTACCGGCAAAAAGCTGCGGCCAGTGGTGTTTCATCATGCCGCCGCACGAGCCTGAGGGCACGACGATCGGCCAGTTTTCGGGAAACAGATCGAGCTGGGCGGCGGCGATGTCGGACGCTTCCTGCGGATGGCCGGAAGTGTAGGCCGGCTGGCCGCAGCAACTCTGTCCCATCGGAAAATGCACGCGGATACCCTGCTGCTCGATCAGCGTCACGGCATCCAAACCCGCTTCGGGCATGAAAATGTCGAGCAGGCAGGTGCCGAAAAAATACACATCGGCGGGTTTGCCGCCGATGGTGGATTCGGAGTTTGTGTTCATAAAATTGGCTTTGGGTTTGGGTTTGGGTTTTTGCTTGTTTTTTATGCAAACCGCGCTAACGGCTGCGGGGCGGCACTTTAAGTAATCTGAGGTATGCGGTCAAGGAAAAATGACAAACACACCCGTTTAACCGCATAAAAAATAAGGTTTTTCCGACTCAAAAAGTAAAATTGGCGACAATTCGCCCGAACAGCCGATCCGGCTTTAAAAACAGGGCGTTGCGTTGCCGCCGCGCGCAATGAGGCCGTCTGAACGCAGCGGGACAAAGCGCCCGCCCTACCCTGCCAGCGCAACATACCTGCCCGTCAGCCGTGCCACGGGGAGGCCGTCTGAAAAGCCCTCCACCGCCAAATCGATTTTGCCCTTGCCGCGCTGCGCCAGCATTTCGCGGCAGCGCGTCCACTCGGTGGCATCGGAGCTTTTGGCAGACAGCAGCAAATCGCCGTGCGCGGGCGCGGTGTAACGGATTTCGCTGCTTTGTATCACGATATTGCCCACCGCTTCGGGGCAGTTCAGATGCACCAGCGCCCAGCCACACACGGTCGCGCCCAATGCAGTGCTGCCGCCGAACACGGTGTTTTTGTGGTTGCGGTTGGGCGCGTGCGGCATCAAGAGTTCCACGCCGTCGGTGCCACAGGAGACGACACGGATATGCAGCGCGGCGGTGGCGGGGATGCAGCGGTGGAGGAAGTCTTGCAACTGTTGCGGTGTCATGGTTCGGTTTCCTTGGTTGGCTTGGATAAAAGGCCGTCTGAAAAAAACGGGCTTGCTGCTTTCGGAAGGAAGCGGCTAAAAAATTCAATAAGGGATTGAAGGCGGCAGACAGTAAAAATTTTGGCGACAGGGAATTTAAAAATTATTTTTACCTGATGCCTGACAGCGAAAAGAAATATTATGTCAGCCCTTGCGAGGTTGTCCCGTTAGGCCATGAGTGAAATCAAGTCTATTAAGGCAGGCAGCCTGAAAACCACACGCCGTTTTCAGGCTGCCCTAGGGCGTGTTGACATTCAACTTTTGAAGCGGATTTTTCGGCATAAAATGGCAGATGCAAGGCGAAAACACGAGCCAATGCCGCCCATTGGCGAGTGTTTTTAACGAAGCAGATGCCATTTTAGGACGGAAAAGCTGCCAAAATGTTGAATGTCAACACGCCCTAATACATCCATTTTTCCATCACCGCGTCACCAAGCTGTTGGCGCAGGATGCTTTCGGCGGCTTCGTGACCGTCTTCGGGGTCGTGCGCTTCGGCGAGGCTCAGAATCATCACTGCGTCGAGGTAGTCGCGCACGTCGTCGAAGATTGGGCTGAGGCATTCGCCCGTGTCGTGGTCGCAGTACCAGACTTGCCCTGTTTGGCGGTGGAAGCACCAGAGGTTGCCGTTGCCCAGATAGTCGCCGAATGCGATGAGTTGCTCGACAAGGGCGCGGGTGGCGGCAGCTTGTTCGGCGCTCAGGTCTTCAAGGATGTCTTCCAGCCCGGGAAAAGCGTCAAGCAGCGGCTCGATGCGCTCGGGCGGGTTGATGATTTCGGCGAGGTATTCCACGCCGATGTGTTGGTGGTAGGCGCGCAGCATCGGCGGCAGGGGGCAGCCGATGCGCTGTTCGCAGTCGTCCAGCGCGGCGCGGCTGGCGGGGGTGAAGTCGCCGCCGTCGAGGTAGGCGCGGACGCATTGCATCCACCATTGGATGCGCGCTTGGTCGTCGGCGAAATCTGTCCATGCCAGCGGCGGGATGTCTGCGCCGGACACGGATTCGGCGGGCGGGGCAATCAGATGGGCGGCGAGGACGTTGAGCCAGTCGGCTTGGGACGGGGCGGCGGGCAGGCCTTGCTTGATGCGTTGCAGCGCGCCGATGGTGAGCCATTGGCGGTAGCCGAGGCGGAGGGGCGCGTCGGCAGCCTGAACGATAAAACGGGAGGCGGGAGCGAACAGGGAGGCGAGGTCGCGGGCGCTTTTGGGGCAGAGAACTGCGGCGGCGGTTTCGGGGATAAGGATGATGCTGTCGGCGGGATGTTCGTGCAGGACGGCGGCGAGGGCGGTGAGTTTGCGGTAGGTTTTCATGGCGGGCTCGTTTTAGTGAATTGGGTGGGATTGGGGCAGACTGAAAGCAGCTTTCAGACGGCCTTTTATCGCGCCGCATCAGTCTTCAAACGCAAACTTCCCGCAGTAATACAGCCGCTCGCCTTTATTCTTGCCGTATTTGCCGCAGCCAACCTGCGCTGCGGGCTTTTCAGACGGCCTTTTTACCCGGTAAAGAAAAGGCCGTCTGAAAGGTTTGACCCGCAGCGGATACGCCTTTCAGACGGCCTTTTGTCTGTTTTCAGACGGCCTTTTTTCAGACGGCCTATCTGCGGGCGAGGATGGCGACGGAGAGGTAGGCTTTCACGCCTGCGGTGATGGCGTCGGCGCATTGGTGGCGGAAGGTCATGCCGCTGAGTTTGCGCTCTTCTTCGGGGTTGGAGAGGAAGGCGGTTTCGACGAGGATGGAGGGGATGTCAGGCGCGCGCAAAACGGCGAAGTTGGCCTGGTCGAGACTGCCTTTGTGCAGCTTGTTGTATTTGCCCAGTTCGACGAGGACGCGTTTGCCAAGGATTTCGCTGTCTTTGTTGGTGACGGTCTGCGTCATGTCGAGGATGGCGCTGTCGACGTCTTTGTTGCCGACGGTGTGCACGCCGCCGATGGCGTCGGCGTTGTTTTGCGTTTGGGCAAGGAATTTGGCAGCCGCGCTGCTGGCGCCACGGGTGCTGAGGGTGTAAACGCCGGTGCCGCGCGCGCTGGGGCTGGTGAAGGCGTCGGCATGGATGGAGATGAAGAGGTCGGCATGCAGTTTGCGCGCTTTGGCGACGCGCACGCCCAGCGGGATGAACACGTCTTCGTTGCGCGTCATGTGGACTTTGTAGCCGAGGCTTTCCATGCGTTTTTTGGTTTCGCGGGCGATGGAGAGGACGACGTCTTTTTCGCGCAGGCCGCTTTTGCCGATGGCGCCGGGGTCTTCGCCGCCGTGGCCGGGGTCGAGCACGATCACGGGCTGGCGGTTGTACCTGCGCTCGGGCGCGGCCGGCGGGGCGTTGTCGGCGCGGGTGGGCGGCGACTCGGGCGGTTTCTTAACGGGCGGGGTGTCGGCGCCCATGCCCCTACTGCTGATTCTGCCGTTGGAGTAGTCTTCGAGCAGCGCCATCAGGGGATCGTTGGCATCCTGCGCGTGCATGGGGTAGAGGTCGGCGACAAGGCGGTGTTTGAAGTTGGCGACGGGCGCGAGGGTGAAGAGCTGCGGGTTGACGTCGGTTTTCAGGTCGATCACGATGCGCACGGTGTCGGCGGTGTTCTGGCCGACACGGATGGTGCCGATGTAGGGGTCGCTGCGCTGGACTTTGCTGTTGATGTCCTGCAAAACAGAATTGAGCTGCACGCCTTTGAGATCGAGAACGAGGCGGCGCGGGTTGTCGAGGGTGAAGTAGTTGTATTGCAGTTTTTCGGTGGATTCCAGCGTGATGCGGCTGTATGCGCTGGCCGGCCAGATGCGCACGGCAACAAACTGCGGAACGCCTTTGGCAAAGGCGGCGGGGATAACGGTAAACAGCAGGCCGGCGGCGGTGCTGCGGATTATTTGGCGGCGGGTAAATTTCTTATCCATGCTTCTAAACTTTTTCTGCCGTGGGTGGTGTGGGAATACAGGCGGGCGTTGCGCCCGCCGTCGGCGTGTCCGAGTGCGAGGGTGATGTCGGGCGGCGGCGTGTATGCGCCGCCCTTATCCGGCCATTCGATGAGGCAGATTGCGCCGTCGGATGCCAAATCGTCCAAGCCCGCGTCTTCCCATTCTTCGGGCGAAGAGAAGCGGTAGAGGTCGAAATGGTGGAGGGGAAACTGCGGCAGCGGATAGGATTCGGCGATGGCGTAGGTCGGACTTTTCACCGCGCCGGCAAAACCGAGCGCGCGCAACAGGCTGCGTGCAAACGAGGTTTTGCCCGCGCCCAATCCGCCTTCGAGCCACAGCACCAAAGGCGGGGTCAGGCCGTCTGAAAAAGCGGCGGCCAGCGCCTGCGCCAAAGCGGCGGTGGCGAACTCGTCGGGCAGGAAAACCGTGTGGGAAACAGCGTTCATGGGCGGGAAGCGGCGAAAAAGCGCGAATTATGCGGCAAACCATGCCTTTTGCAAACCTTGCCGCGCCCGAACGCGGCATTTGCCGTGCAAACGGCGGCAGGCGCACCTTTCAGACGGCCGGATACGGGCATAAAATACGCGTCCTCCTCCGTTTCCCCGCCCAAGCACCCCTCCCGCCATGCAGCCGCGCAAAATCATCCACATCGACATGGACGCCTTCTACGCCTCGGTAGAACTGCGCGAACGCCCCGAATTGCGCGGCCTGCCCGTCGTCGTCGCCTGGGAAGGCGCGCGTTCCGTCGTCTGCGCCGCCTCTTACGAAGC
>CAMURX010000098.1 GCA_947097615.1 uncultured Neisseria sp.
TTAGGTTTCGGCTGTCGGGGAAAAAGGAATTTTGCAAAGGTCTCGGCCTTTTTGTATCCGCCATTGCGGTTAGGGCAAGGGTTCGGCAAACCAGTCGCGCGTTGCCGTATCGGCATCGAACACCTGTCCCATCAGCGGCGTGAGCGTGTTGACGCCGAGTTGGCGGGCGGCAGGGATGCTTTGCAACACGGGTTCGTTCCAGGTGTGCAAAGCCATGGCGTATGCGCCCCAGTGGATGGGCATGAAGCGCTTGGGCGCGAGTTGGGCGGCGAGGGCGGCGGTTTGCTCGGGGAAAAGGTGGTTGTTCGGCCAGCGTTCGTTGTATTGGCCGTTTTCGATAAAGGCGATGTCAAAGCCCTTGAAGCGTTTGGCGATTTCGTCAAAATGCCTGCCCTGTGCGGAATCGCCGTGGTAGTAGAATTTTTCGCTGCCATGTTCGATGGCAAAGCCTACCCAAAGGGATTTGTTGCGGTCGGTGAGGGTGCGCGAGGAGTCGTGGCGGGCGGGCAGCGCGGTGTAGCGGATGCCGTTGATTTCGGCACTCTGCCACCAGTCCAACTCGGTGATGCGCTCGGGCGGCACGCCCCATTTGCGCAGCAAAACGCCCAAGCCGAGTGAAACGACAAAGCGGCTGCCGCGCGCGGACAATGCTTTGACGCTGTCTTTTTCGAGATGGTCGTAATGGCTGTGCGAAATCAAAACCACGTCGGGCGTCGGCACTTCGGACAAGGGCGCGGGTGGCGGCTGGAAGCGGTGCATCATCACGGGCACGGGCGAAACGCTGTTGCCGAACACGGGGTCGGTAATCACGGTTTGGCCGCCGATACGCATTAGAATGGTTGAGTGGCCGAACCAGACAAAGCGGCTTTTGTCGGCGGGCGCGGCGAGAAAGGCGTTCCAGTCGGGTTTGACGACGGGCAGCGGCTTGGGCGGGCGCGCGGATTTTTGGTCGACCAGCATTTTCCACATGGCGCGGACAAGGTCGGTGGGCGCGGCCTGCGGCTCGGGGTTGAAGAAGGTGCGGCTTTCGGGGTCGTAGTGGTCGCTCTTGGGGTAAACGGGATAGGCGTCAGGATAGAGCCAGATGGCGAGCGCGGCGGCTGAGGCGGCGAGGGCGAAGAGTTTTTTCTTGTGTTTCATCGCTGTGTTTTATCGTGAGGCCGTCTGAAAAACGAAACGGGGTTTCAGACGGCCTGTTGTCTGCGGGCGGGCATTATAGCGGCAGCCGACGCGCGCCCGCATAAATTGATAGAATGCGCGGCTTTGTTTTCCACGCAGGTATTTCCATGACGCAGACCAGTAAAAAATCGGCCTTTATTGCCACCGGCCTGATGCTGTTCGCCCTGTTTTTCGGTGCGGGCAATCTGATTTATCCGCCCGTGCTGGGGCAGCAGGCGGGGCAGGCGGTGGGTGCCGCGCTGGCCGGTTTCCTGCTCACGGGCGTCGGCCTGCCGCTGGCGGGGGTGCTGGCGGTGGCCTATACGGGTTCGCGCGATTTGCAGGAGTTGGCCGGACGGGCGGGCAGGGCCTACGGTGTGTTTTTTGCCGTCGCCCTTTATCTGGCCATCGGCCCTCTGTTTGCCGCGCCGCGCACGGCGACGGTGTCGTTCGACATCGGCATCAGGCCGTTTTTGGGCGGGGGGGAGCACAAAGGACTGCTGGCCGCGTTTGCCGCCGCCTTTTTCGCGCTGACCTACTGGCTGTCGATTTCGCCCGGCAAACTGGTCGACCGCGTCGGCAAGGTGCTGACGCCCGCGCTGCTGGTGTCGATTGCCGTGCTGGTGGGCTATGCGGCGGCCAAACCGATGGCCGCTCTGCAGATGCCCGCTGCGGATTATGCGGCCAATCCCGTTGTCAAAGGTTTGATTGAGGGCTACGGCACGATGGACGCGCTCGCTTCGCTGGTGTTCGCCATCATCGTGATTGACGCGGTGCGCGGCATGGGTTTTGCGAAAAAGGAAGAAGTGCTGTACCTCACTTCGCGCGCGGGCTTTGTCGCCGCCGCCTTTCTCGCGCTGGTGTACGCCTTCGTCGCCTATATGGGCGCGGCCAGCGTCGGCGCAATCGGCATACAGGAAAACGGCGCGGTGGTGCTGGCCAAAAGCGCGCAGTATTATTTCGGCACGGCGGGCAACGTGCTTTTGGCCGTGATTGTGATACTGGCCTGCCTGTCGACTTCGGTCGGCCTGATTACCGCCTGCGGCGAATATTTCCACCGCCTCGCCCCGCGCGTCAGCTATCGCGCCTGGGTCACCGTGTTCACGCTGGTGTCGCTCGAGCTGGCCAACGTCGGCCTGTCAGGCATCATCAAGCTTTCCGTGCCCGCGCTGATGCTGCTCTACCCGCTGACCGTGGTGCTGATCGCGCTGGCCTTTCTCGACAGGTTTTTCGGTGGCCGCCGCATCGTGTACGCCTGCACGGTGGCCGCCACGCTACCCGTCGCCCTTATCGACGGCTGGCGCACCGCGCACGGTATGTTTGACGGCGCTTCAGACGGCCTGATTATGCAGATCGACGCGGCGCTGAAAAACATTCTGCCGCTCTACGCCGACGGCTTGGGCTGGGTCGCGCCTGCGGCTGTGGGATTGGCCGTCGGGCTGGTGCTGGCGGCGGCGCGGCGGACCGGTGCTGTCAACAGACTTTAATCCGCCGCTTGCTTGAAACGGAAAGGCCGTCTGAAAACCTTGCGGGGGTTTCAGACGGCCTGATGTTTTGCCAAGCTGCCGTTTGACGGGATGAGGCCGTCTGAAAGCGCGTTTTGTCTGTCAGCGGCGGGAAAAGCGCAGCTTGTGGCGCTCCGATACGAAGCCGTCGAGCAGGATGTCGTGGGCTTCGCGCGGCAGGCGTTCGGCAAGCTGGCAGGCGAAACCGGCGGCAACGGCAAGAGGCCGTCTGAAACGGCATTCGGCCAGCGTGGCGTCGTAGTAGCCGCCCGCCTGGCCGAGGCGGCAGCCCGTGCGGTCGGCGGCAACAACGGGGACAACTATGACATCGAGGCGGTCGGCGCGGATTTTCCGTCCGGAAAACTGGGGCACGTGCAGCCTGGCGCGGCCGCGTTTGCGTTCGGCCGCCGCGCCTTCGCGGTAGGGCGTGAACCACATGCGTTTTTTGCGCGGTTCGATGTAGGGCAGGTAGACGGCCGCGCCGCGCTGCGCGGCGGTGTGCAGCAGGGGGCGCAGGTTCAGTTCGCTGCCCATCGCCCAATAAAGGGCGGTTTTTTTGCCGCGCCGTATCAGGGGTTTGAGGCGGCGGACGATTTCCCGTTCGGCGCGCAGGCGCTCGGCGGCGGGCAGGGCGCTGCGTGCGGCACTGTATTGGCGGCGCAGGGCGCGTTTTTGCTGCTTGGCGGTGTCGGTGGCGGACATGGTTTCAGACGGCCTTTCTGTAACAGGTTGCCCAAACGGAAAAAGGCCGTCTGAAAAGGGTGTTCAGACGGCCTGCCGTGCGTTAGCGCTTGTGCCAGCGCGCCTGCGATTCGCGGATAACGGCTTTGGCTTCGTCGATGCCGCCCCAGTGTTCCACTTTGGTGGTGCCCGGTTTTTTCAGGTCTTTGTAGTGGTTGAAGTGGAACTCGATTTGTTTGATGAGCTGCTTGGGCAAGTCTTCCAAAGTGTTGTAGGCGTTGCCGTTGTGGCGGTCGTCGGCAGGCACGACGACGATTTTGTCGTCCACTTCGCCGTCGTCGACGAATTTCATCACGCCGATGACTTTGGCTTCGAGAAAAATACCGGTGGGCAGCGGCGTGTCGGTGATAATCAGCGCGTCGAGTTCGTCGCCGTCTTCATCCAGCGTCTGCGGAATGAAGCCGTAGTTGGTCGGCTTGGCAAAGGCCAGCGGCTCGACGCGGTCGAGCTGCATCACCGCCAGCTTGCGGTTCCATTCGATTTTGTGGTTCGAACCTGCGGGAATCTCGACGACGACATTGATAATGCCGCCGTCCACGTCGCCCGCGTCGAGGATTTGGTTGAAATCTGCCATTGGGTGCGTCCTTTCGCTGTGCAAAATGGGAAAGGGCGCGATTATAGCAGCATCAAGCCCTATAATAGAGGCCGTCTGAACCCCCGAAACGGCAAACCATGTGGCACATCGTCTTTATTGGCTACGTTTTCACCACGCTGATGTTTTCCGTCGCCCAGCCCGGCCTGGCGCGCAAACTGATTTACTTCGTTTTCCTCACCGCCCTGCCCGCCGCCTTTATGCTCTGGTCGGCCTATATCCGCCTGCGCAACAGGCGCATGAAGCGCGAAGAGGAAAACGGCGGCGGCAACTTGCCCTGAAAAGCCGCAGCCCGTATAATGCCGCCGCTTTTTCCCGTAAAAAGCGCTTTTTTATTGTCATTGAAACGCTCGCACTCCGCGTCCGAAGGGTGTTTCCGCCGGTCGGAAATTCTGTGCGCGGGTGTCTGCACTAACCCTTTTGAAGGAAATCTATGTCCCAAATCACCATGCGCCAAATGCTCGAAGCAGGCGTACACTTCGGCCACCAAACCCGTTTCTGGAACCCGAAAATGGAGCAGTATATTTTCGGTTCGCGCAACAAAATCCACATCGTCAATCTGGAAAAAACCCTGCCGCTCTTCCTTGAAGCGCAGGAAGCCGTGCGCCGCCTCGTCGCCAACAAAGGCACCGTGCTGTTTGTCGGCACCAAACGCCAGGCGCGCGAAATCATCCGCGAAGAAGCCACCCGCGCCGGCATGCCCTATGTCGACCACCGCTGGCTCGGCGGCATGCTGACCAACTACAAAACCGTCAAGCAGTCGATCAAACGCCTGGAAGAAAAATCCGCCGTTCTGGCCGACGCCGACAACAGCGGCTACAGCAAAAAAGAGCTGCTGGACATGACCCGCGAAGTGGAAAAACTCGAACGCTCGCTGGGCGGCATCAAAAACATGAAAGGCCTGCCCGACGCCATCTTCGTTATCGACACCGGCTACCAGCACGGCACTTTGGTCGAAGCCGCCAAACTGGGCATCCCCGTTATCGGCGTGGTGGACACCAACAACAGCCCCGACGGCGTGAAACACGTTATCCCCGGCAACGACGACTCCGCCAAAGCCATCCGCCTCTACTGCCGCGGCATCGCCGATGCGGTATTGGAAGGCAAAAACCAGGCCGTAGCCGAAACCGTAGCCGCCGCACAGGCCGCCGCTGCCGAATAACACCGATGCAAAAGGCCGTCTGAAAAGTTTCCCGCCCTGCGGAAAACGGTTTCAGACGGCCTGTAACCTTAATACCCTTGGAGACAAAAATGGCTGAAATCACAGCAAAAATGGTTGCCGACCTGCGCGCCGCCACCGGCCTTGGCATGATGGAATGCAAAAAAGCCCTGGTTGAAGCAGACGGCAACATGGAAAAAGCAGAAGAAATCCTGCGCATCAAATCCGGCGCCAAAGCCGGCAAACTGGCAGGCCGCACCGCCGCCGAAGGCGTATTGGCCTATGCCATCGAAGGCAACACCGGCGCACTGGTGGAAGTGAACTGCGAAACCGACTTCGTCGCCAAAGACGCCGGCTTCGTCGAGTTCGCCAACTCGGTTGCCAAAACCGCCGTTGCCAAGAAACCCGCCGACATCGAAGCGCTGGCCGCTTTGGTGGAAGACGAGCGCAAAGCCGTTATCGCCAAACTGGGCGAAAACATGTCCGTGCGCCGCTTCAAAGTGATCGAAACCGCCAACAGCCTCACCGCCTACATCCACGGCGCGCTGGCTACCGAAGGCGTTTTGGTGGAATACAAAGGCAGCGAAGACGTTGCCCGCAAAGTCGGCATGCACATCGTTGCCGCCAAACCGCAATGCGTTTCCGAAGCCGAAGTGGACGCCGAAACCGTTGAAAAAGAGCGCCACATCTACACCCAGCAGGCTGTCGAGTCCGGCAAACCCGCCGACATCGCCGCCAAAATGGTCGAAGGCCGCATCAAAAAATTCTTGGCCGAAATCACCCTCAACGGCCAGGCTTTCGTGATGAACCCCGACCAAACCGTTGCCCAATACCTGAAAGAAAACAATACCGAAGTGATCAGCTTCGTGCGTTACAAAGTGGGCGACGGCATTGAAAAAGCCGTAGTCGACTACGCCGCCGAAGTGGCCGCAGCCGCCAAAGTGTAAGCTTTGCCATCCGATAAAAAACCCGCCGCAAACGGCGGGTTTTTTCGTTTTCAGACGGCCTTCGTGCCCGATTTTTATCTGTTTCAGACGGCCTGAACCGTGCAAAACGGCAAATTCCTGCGCGGAAACGGCTGTGCGTGTTTTCAGACGGCCTTTCAGGCCGTCTGAAAAAAGGCGGCATGATAGACGAAGGGCGCGGATACCCGTGCGGCGGCACGGCGCGGCCGCCTCTGTTAAAATCCGTTTCTTTTTGGTTACCGAACACCATGTCCGACACCGCCCGCATCATTGCCAGCTACGGCCGCCGCTACACCGTTCGCGCCGACTCCGGCCGCGTTTACGACGCCACCACGCGCAAAAAGCGGGTGGACTACGCCTGCGGCGACTTCGTGCACATCGAAGTGCAGAATGAAGAGCAGGCCGTGATTAGTGATTTCCTGCCGCGCCGCAGC
>CAMURX010000099.1 GCA_947097615.1 uncultured Neisseria sp.
GTTGAGGCCGTCTGAAACGGTTGAGGCCGTCTGAAACGGTTGAGGCCGTCTGAAAAAACCTGCTTCGCAGGTTTTTTCAGACGGCCTCTTGGTTTGCGGCGGCGGTTTACGACACGACTTCACCGTTTTTGCGCTGCTGTTCGGTGCTGCGGTTGACGTGCATCTGCTGGGCGATGGTCAGGATGTTGTTCACGACATAGTAGAGCACCAGCCCTGCGGGGAAGAAGAAGAACATGACGGAGAACACCAGCGGCATGATTTTCATCATTTTCGCCTGCATCGGGTCGGACGGCGGCGGGTTGAGGGTGGTTTGGAACATCATGGTGGCGGTCATCAGCACGGGCAGGATGAACCAGGGATCGTGGCGCGACAGGTCGGTAATCCAGCCCAGCCACGGTGCCTGGCGCAGTTCGACGGAGCTGAAGATCGCCCAGTAGAGGCCGATGAAGATGGGGATTTGCAGCAGCATGGGCAGGCAGCCGCCCAGGGGGTTGATTTTTTCGTCGCGGTACATCTGCATCATGGCCTGCTGCATGGCCATGCGGTCGTCGCCGTATTGTTTTTTCAGGGCTTCGAGTTTGGGGGCGACGGCGCGCATTTTCGCCATGGATTTGTAGGCGGCGTTGTTCAGCGGGTAGAGGATGATTTTGACGATGAGGGTGAGCAGGACGATTGCCCAACCCCAGTTGCCGGTGAAGCCGTGCAGTTTGTCCATCAGCCAGAAAAGGGCGGTGGCCGGCCAGTGGACGCGGCCGTAGTCTTTGACGAGTTCGAGTTTGTCGGCGACGGCGCCCAAGTCGGCGGTGGTTTGCGGGCCGGCGTAGAGGGTGGCGGCGTAGCTTTGCGTCATGCCGTTTGCCAGTTCGGGTTCGGCCACGCCGACGCCGGCGGAGTAGAGGCCGTCGGCGCGGCGTTTGATGTCGATTCGGCATTCTGTGCCGGCGCAGATGCTTTGGCCGTTTTTCGGCTGGAGTATCCACGAGGAGAAGAAGTAGTGCTGGCTCATGCCGACCCAGCCGGACTGGCTTTTGCGCTCGTATTCAGCCTGGTCACGGCCTTTTTCGAAGTCGCTGTCGAGGTCGCCGAAGGAGACTTTTTGGAAGCCGCCCTGCGGGGTGTAGAGGACGGGGCCGGTGTAGCTGGACATGAAGTAGCCTTGTCCGGCGGGGGCTTTGCCGTCGCGGACGATGCGGTAGACGGCGTCGGCTTTGACGGGGCGGCCGCTGCGGTTGGTGACGTCGAAGCGCACGCCGATTTGGTAGCTGCCTTTGGTGAAGGTGTAGGTTTTGTCGATTTGCAGGCCGTCGGCGGTGGCGGCGGTGAGGCGCACTTCGGCTTTGTCGCCGCTCAGGCCGTATTGTTTCTGCGCGCTTTTGAAGCTTATGCCCTGGGTGAGGCTGCGTCCGGCGGCGTCGACAAGGTCGGACTGGGCGATGTAGGTGCCGCTTTGGCCGTTTTCAAAGAGGACGAAGGGTTTGCTTTCGTCGTCGGCAGAGTTGTATTTGAGCAGGGTGAGGCCGCGCAGGTCGCCGCTGGTTTCGTCGATAACGGCGGCGACGGTGTCGGTGGTCACCGTGATGGGAACGGTGGGGTTGAGGGCGGTTGGCGCGGCGGCGGCTTGCTGCACCTGTTGCTGCTGCGCGGCGGGCTGCACTTTCGGGCTGGGGAACAGCTGTTCCCAACCCAGCAGTATCAGCAGGGCAACGGCAAAAAACACGGTCATTCTTTTGGCGTCCATACGGATGCTCCTGTGGTGTGGTCTGGATAACGGCGGGAAGGCCGTCTGAAAAAAAAGGGGGCTTTACGCCGCTGTCGGGCGGTGTGCCGACCGCAAAGCGCCGCAGCATAACAGATTATGCGGCGGCATCAAATATTTGTTCCTTATCCGTTTTCAGAAACGTCATCCCCGCATAGGCGGGGACGGCCTCAATGCGCGGAGGCCGTCTGAAAAGGGAGATGCGGCGTTTATGCTTCGTCGCACAGATAAAGCGCGTTTTGCGGCAGGACGTGGCGGCAGAAGCGCCATTCGCCCGCCGCCATATCGTCGATGTATACGTCGGGCTTGGGCAGGAAGGCGGCGAAGCAGTGTTCCAGTTGCAAAAAACGCGCGGCTTCGCGGGCGTAATCCGCGCCGCCGCTGCTCCACAAGTACAGCGTCGCGCCTTCGGCGGCCAGTCGTTTCACGGCTTCGACGGCGGCGGGAATCGGGATGCGCACGCGGCCTGCGCTGCGCAGCAGGGTGTCGTCGACATCGACGAAAACGGTTTTCGGGCGGCGGTTCATTGTTTCGCTGTGCCTTCGTATCGGAAAAACGGGAAAACTGTCGCAATGCTGATTGTTAACAGTCGCTAAGGCACGGGATCGTGGCCGTGGCCGCCCCAGGGATGGCAGCGGGCGATGCGTTTCACGGCCAGCCAGCCACCTTTGAGCGCGCCGTAGCGGCGCACGGCTTCAAGGGCGTATTGCGAACAGGTCGGCGTGTAGCGGCAGCGCGGCGGAACCAGCGGGCTGATGCAGTATTGGTAGAACCGGATCAGCAGTTGCAGCAGGCGGGACATCACAATTTTTCCGCCAGCAGACGCGAGAGTTCGCTGCATGCGGCGGCGGCTTCGCCCCGGCCGAAGGCGCGGCGCACGCGCACAATGAAATCGCGCGGCGGCAGGGCGGCCTTGTGCCGTCTGAACCAGTCGCGGATGACGCGCTTCATATAGTTGCGCTCGTGGGCGCGGCGGGCGGTTTTCTTCGACACCACCAATCCCAGCCGCGCATGGCCGCGCTCTGCCGGTTCGGAATACGAAATTTGCAGCAGGGTGCAGCGCAGTTGTTTCCTTAAAGCAAAAACGGAAGAAAATTCTTCCGTTTTCAAGAGGCGGTACTGCCTGCCGAAGCGTTCCAACAAAGTCTCCGCTTACACGGCCAGGCGTTTGCGGCCTTTGGCGCGGCGGGCGGCGAGAACGGCGCGGCCGCCGCGGGTGCGCGAGCGGACGAGGAAGCCGTGGGTGCGTTTGCGTTTGGTAACGGAGGGCTGGTAAGTGCGTTTCATGATGTTTCCTCAATCGGTTGGGAATAAAAGCGCGGGATTACAAACCAAATCGCCGTTTTTGTCAATCAAAATAAAGCGGTCGGCCTCTGTGCGGGCATTTTTCAGACGGCCTTTTGCAACAAGGCTTTGCGCCGCCGCGCGCGGGGCGGCACGTGCGGCGGCGGCATATTTCCGCTATAATCCGCCGCTCTTGCGCGCGCACTCGGGACTTTGCGCCTATCCGAATGATTTTCCGACGGTTTTTTGATTATGAACACCATGACGCTTGCCGAATTCTGGCCGCTTTGCCTGCGCCGTCTGCACGAAACGCTGACGGCGCAGCAGTTTGACACTTGGATTGCGCCGCTGACCGTGGGCGAAGAAAACGGCGCGTGGGTGGTGTACGGCAAAAACCAGTTTGCCGTCAATATGTTGAAAAACCAGTTTGCCGCCGCGTTCGAGGCCGTGCGCGCCGAGCTTGCGCCCGCGCAGCCGCCGCTGGCCTTCAAAGCGGGGCGCGGCGCGTCTTACCCGATGGCGCAGGCGGTACAGAGGCCGTCTGAAAACGGAAAAACCGGCGGCGCAGACGCCCCGCCCGCCGCCGCACCCGCAGAGCCCGCGCCGCAGGCCGGCGCGCCAGGCAAACCCGCCGCTAAACAAAGCGCGCAGGACATTTTGGCCGAACGCCTGAAAAACCTGCCCGCCAAACCGCGCAAAACCAAAACCGCCGAAGAAACGCCCGCCGCCGCACCCGCCCCTGCCGCCGAAGCCAAAGCCGCCGACAACCGCGACGCGCCGCACGTCCAATCCAATCTGTCGCCCGAATACACCTTCGACACACTGGTCGAGGGCAAAGGCAACCTGATGGCCGCCGCCGCCGCCAAATCCATCGCCGAAAAACCCGGCGGCAGCTACAACCCCTTCTTTCTCTACGGCAGCACCGGTTTGGGCAAAACCCACCTCGTGCAGGCCGTCGGCAACGAGCTGCTGAAAAACAATCCCAAGGCCAAAGTGCGCTATATGCACGCCGACGAATACATCCGCAGCCTGATGAGCGCCTTCCGCACCAACAACTACGACACCTTCAAACAGCAATACCGCCAATACGACCTGCTCATCATCGACGACATCCAGTTCATCAAGGGCAAAGACCGCACGATGGAAGAATTCTTCTATCTGTACAACCACTTCCACACCGAAAAAAAACAGCTTATCCTCACCTGCGACGTGCTGCCGACCAAAATCGAAGACATGGACGACCGCCTCAAATCGCGCTTTTCCTGGGGTTTGACGCTGGAACTCGAACCCCCCGAATTTGAAATGCGCGTCGCCATTTTGCAGAAAAAGGCCGAAGCCTCGGGCGTGACCCTGCGCGAAGACGCCGCCTTTTTCATCGCCAAACACATCCGCTCCAACGTGCGCGAACTCGAAGGCGCGTTCAAGCGCGTCGAAGCCAGCAGCCGTTTTCAGAAAAAACCCATCGACATCGACCTGGCCGCCGAAGCCTTGCAGGACATCGTCGCCAGCGCCTACAAAGTCATTACCGCCGAGCTGATACTCGACACCGTCGCCAAACACTACCGCGTCAAAATCAGCGAGCTGCTCGGCAAAAAGCGCACGCGCAACATCGCCCGCCCGCGCCAGGTGGCCATGAGTCTTACCAAAGACCTCACCAACCTCAGCCTGCCCGCTATCGGCGACGCTTTCGGCGGCCGCGACCACACCACCGTCATGCACGGCATCAAAGCCGTTGCCAAGCTGCGGCAGGAAGACCCCGAGCTGGCGCAGGACTACGAAAAACTGCTGATACTGATACAAAACTGAGCTTTCAGACGGCCTCTTATATAGTGAGCCAACACGAAAATCTACGGCGTTGCTGCGCCTTGCCGTACTACTTGTACTGTCTGCGGCTTACTGCCTTGTATCTTTCCTATTTTGGTTCACTATATTAAAGTTAGAGGCCGTCTGAAAAACAAAAATCCGCCCTTTCTCACAAAATCGATAAGGAAAACCCATGCTGATACTGCAAGCCGACCGCGACAGCCTGCTCAAACCCCTGCAAGCCGTCACCGGCATCGTCGAACGCCGCCACACCCTGCCCATCCTCTCCAACGTCCTCCTCGAAAGCGCGCACGGCCAAACCAACATCCTCGCCACCGACCTCGAAATCCAAATCAACACCGCCGGCCCCGAAAGCGAAGCGGGCGACTTCCGCATCACCACCAACGCCAAAAAACTGCAAGACATCCTGCGCGCCCTGCCCGAAGGCGCGCAAGTCGCCCTCGACTGGGCGCAAAACCGCCTCACCCTCAAAGCGGGCAAATCCCGTTTCGCCCTGCAAACCCTGCCCGCCGAAGACTTCCCCCTGATGAGCGTCGGCGAAGAAGTCAGCTCCGCCTTCTCCCTGCCGCAGGAAACCCTCAAAAACATGCTCGCCCAAGTGCAGTACAGCATGGCCGTGCAGGACATCCGCTACTACCTCAACGGCCTTCTGATGCAGACCGAAGGAAACCAGCTGCGCCTCGTCGCCACCGACGGCCACCGCCTCGCCTACTCCGCCGCCGCCATCGAAGCCGACCTGCCCAAAGCCGAAGTCATCCTGCCGCGCAAAACCGTGCTCGAACTCTTCAAACTCCTCAACCGCCCCGAAGAGCAAGTCAGCGTCGAACTGCTCGGCAACCAAGTGCGCTTCCGCTGCAACGATTCCGTCATCGTCAGCAAAGTTGTCGACGGCAAATTCCCCGACTTCAACCGCGTCATCCCACTCGACAACGACAAAATTTTCGTCCTCAACCGCGCCAACCTGCTCGGCGCCCTGGAGCGCGCCGCCATCCTTGCCAACGAAAAATTCAGAGGCGCCCGCCTACACCTGCAACCCGGCCTACTGAGCGTCGTGTGCAGCAACAACGAACAGGAAGAAGCGCGCGAAGAACTCGAAATCGCCTACCAGGGCGGCGAACTCGAAGCCGGCTTCAACATCAACTACCTCATGGACATCCTGCGCAACGTCCACGCCGAAGACATCCAGCTTGCCTTCGGCGATGCCAACCGCTCCACCCTGTTCACCATCCCCAACAACCCCAACTTCAAATATATCGTCATGCCCATGCGCATTTAGCGCGCACCAAGCACCGTCAGGCCGTCTGAAAAACCGTTTCAGACGGCCTCTTCCCATCCGAACCCCCCCCGAACACCGCCATGAAAAAAGCCCCCAAATCCTTCGAAGAGGCCATGAAACGCCTCGAAACCCTCACCGAAGCCATGCAAAACGCCGACATGCCCCTCGAAGACGCCCTTGCCGCCTACCAAGAAGGCAGCGCCCTCGTCAAATACTGCCAAGACAAACTCGCCGAAGTCGAACAAAAACTGCACATCCTCGATTCAGACGGCCTCATCAAGGAATTCGCCCCCGATGGACAATAGCGACCTCAAACACTGGCAGACACAGGCACAGGCGCAAACCGAACTGCTGCTCGCACGCCTGATGCCGTCTGAAAACCAACTCC
>CAMURX010000100.1 GCA_947097615.1 uncultured Neisseria sp.
GGAGGCCGTCTGAAAGGGTTTCAGACGGCCTTTGCCGTTGTTTTCAGACGGCCTTTTTGTCTTTTTTCTGGTTGGCGATGCCCATCAGGAGGGCGAGGATGGTCATGATGGAGAGGGTGGCGGTGCCGCCGTAGCTGACGAGGGGGAGGGGGACGCCGACGACGGGGAGGATGCCGCTGACCATGCCCATGTTGACGAAGGCGTAGCAGAAGAAGGTCATGGTGAGTGCGCCGGCGAGGGTGCGGCTGTAGAGGTTGGGGGCTTGCGCGGCGATGTAGAGGCCGCGGGCGAGGATGATGAGGTAGACGGCCAGGAGCAGGAGGTTGCCGATGAGGCCGAATTCTTCGCCGTATACGGCGAAGATGAAGTCGGTGGTGGATTCGGGGATGTAGTCGAGGTGGGTTTGCGTGCCGTTGAGCCAGCCTTTGCCCCACACGCCGCCCGAGCCGATGGCGATCATGGATTGGATGATGTGGTAGCCGTCGCCCAGGGGGTCTTTGGTGGGGTCGAGCAGGGTGAGGACACGGGTTTTCTGGTAGTCGTGCATGACGTAGTTCCACATCAGGGGCAGGGCGGCGACGGCGGCGATGCCGGCGGCGAGGATGACTTTCCACGGCAGGCCGGCGAAGAAGATGACGAAGACGCCGGAGGCCATGATGAGGGTGGCGGTGCCCAGGTCGGGCTGTTTCAAGATGAGGAAGACGGGGACGATGACGATGATAAGGGCGGTGAGGTGGTGGTGCCAGCGCAGGTTGCCGGCGTTGCGTTGCAGATACCAGGCAACCATCATGGGCAGGGCGATTTTCATGATTTCGGAGGGCTGGATGCGGATGCCGAGGTTGAGCCAGCGGGTCGAGCCGTTGACGGTGACGCCGAAGAAGTGGACGCCCAAAAGCATGAGCACGCCGAGAAGGTAGGCGGGCGGGGCGAATTTGGCGAGGGTTTGCGGTTTGGTGCGGGCGACGAGCCAGATGAGGGCGAAGCCGATGACGGTGTGCAGGGTTTTGCTTTCGAGGCGGCCGACGTCCTGTCCGTCGGCAGAGTAGAGCAGGAAGAGGCTCATGATGTAGATGACGAGCATGGCGTAAAAAAGCCAGGGGTCGATGGGCTGCCAGATGAGGCGTTTGGCTTTTTGCAGGATGTTTTCGTTCGGGTTCTGGTTCATGGCGCGGTTTCCGGGGCGGAGGCGGGAAGGCCGTCTGAAAGGGGGGCGGACGCGCTTTGTTCGGGCGGTGAGGCCGTCTGAAAGGCGCGGGTAACGGGGTGTTCAGACGGCCTTTTGGCCGCGCCGCTGCCGGTGAGGAGCGGGTTGTCGGCCAGGGTGCGGCTGCTGTTGTCGACGGGGATGTCGCGGTCGGCGCCCGCTTTGAGGGTGAGCAGGTAGTAGTCGGACAGGGCGCGGGCGAGGGGGGCGGCATTCGCGCCCCAGCCGCCGTTTTCGAGGATGACGGCGATGGCGATTTTGGGTTTGTCCAGCGGGGCGAAGGCGATGAACCAGGCGTGGTCGCGGTGCTGCACGGCGAGGGCGGCGGCGTTGTAGGATTTGCCTTGGGCGATCTGCACGACTTGGGCGGTGCCGGTTTTGCCGCCCATGCTGTATTTGAGCCCCGCGCCGACTTTGCGGGCGGTGCCGCCCGGTTGCAGCACTTTGGCCATGGCGGCTTTGATGTAGTTGAAGTGGGCCTGTTTGAAGGGCAGGGTGCGGACGGGTTTGGGGTCGATGAGGGTGATTTGCTGTTTGTTGTGGTCGAGCAGTTCTTTGACGAGGTGGGGGCGGTATACCGTGCCGTTGTTGGCAAGGGTGGCGGTAGCGTGCGCCATTTGCAGGGGGGTGTAGGCGTTGTAGCCCTGGCCGATGCTGATGGGCACCATTTCGGCGACGTTCCATTTGCGCCGCGCGGGGGGGAGTTTGGCGAAGCGTTTTTCTTTCCATTCGGGCGAGGGCAGTACGCCTCTGTATTCGTGCGGCAGGTCGATGCCGGTCTGTTGGCCGAGGCCGAACTGGGACAGGTAGGGGTGGGCTTTTTCGATGCCCAGCTCGAAGCCGAGGCGGTAGAAGAAGGTGTCGGAGGAAACCTGTATCGCTTTCATCAGGTTGGCCGAACCGTGGCCGCTGCGTACGGAGTCACGGAACTGGTGTTTGGTGCCGGGTATGCTCCACGAGCCGGGGGCGGGGACGACGGTGTTTTGGCCGATTTTGCCGCTTTCCAAAAGCGCCATGCCCATAAAGGGTTTGAAGGTGGAGCCGGGCGGGTAGAGGCCCTGGGTGACGCGGTTGATCAGGGGTTTTTGCCAGTTTTCGTTGAGGGCTTTCCAGTTGTCGCTGTCGATGCCGTCGATAAATAGGTTGGGATCGAAGGAGGGGTTGGAGACGAAGGCGAGCACGCCGCCGGTCTGCGGGTCGATGGCGGCAATCGCGCCGCGTTTGCCCCTCATCAGGCGCACGGCTTCCTGCTGCAGGCGGATGTCCATCGCTAGTTTCAGCGTCTGGCCGTTTTGCGGCGGCACGGTTTTGATGGTGCGGATGATGTTGCCGTAGGCGTCTTTTTCCACTTCGCGGTAGCCGGGCATGCCGAGAAGCTGGCGTTCGTAGTAGCTTTCCAGACCGGATTTGCCGATATGGGTGCTGCCGCGGTAGAGGGAGCTGAGTTTTTCTTCGTTCAGACGGCTTTGGTCTTTGTCGCTGATGCGGCCGATGTAGCCGATAAAGTGGGCGGTCTGTTCGCCGTAGGGGTATTCGCGGAAGGTGCGGGCGTTGATTTCGACGCCCGGCAGGCTGTAGAGGCGGGCGGCGATGCGCGAGGCTTCGTCGGGGGTGAGTTTGAGTTTCAGCGGGATTTTTTCGTAGGAACGGAATTCGCTGCGGAATTTTTTGAAGCGTTTGAGGTCGGTTTCGCTGATGTCGGCCATGGTTTTTAAGACGGCCACGGTGTCGTCGAGTTTGCCTTCGATGCGGTTGGGGACAATTTCCAGCGAGTAGGCGGGATAGTTGTGCGCCAGCACCACGCCGTTGGCGTCGACGATTTCGCCGCGTATCGGCGGGGTGGGAATCAGGGAGATGCGGTTGGAGGCGGCCTGGGCGGTGAATTCGCCGTGTTTTTGCACCTGCAGATAGGCAAAACGCGCCGCCAGCGCGCCGAAAAGCAGCACGATGAAGGCGAATGCGGCGAACAGGCGGATGCGGAAGTCGCGCTGTACGGCGGCGGCATCGTTGCGGGCGGCGGGATAGGGGCGGAAGGTCTTCATCGGCGGCGGGAGAAATGCAGAAGTGCCAGCATCAGTTTGTTGAGCATCGGCCAGGCCAGTGCGCCGACGACGGGAGCGAGCAGGCCGGGCAGGCCGGTGAGGCGGTGGTCGGCAATCAGATGCAGGAGGATGAGGACGATGTGGCTGCCCGCCAGTGCCAGCAGCACGGCGACGGACTGGAAGGCATAGCTTTGCAGGACGATGAAGCGCTGGTATTTCTGGATGAAGAACACCATCAGGATGTAGGCCAGCGCGTGGCGGCCGAGTGGCGCAGCGATACCGATGTCGATCAGCAGGCCGCAGACGAAGGCGGTGACGATGCCGACGGACTGCGGGCGGTTGAGCGCCCAGTAGAGCAGGGTAAGGGCGGTAGCTTCCGGCAGCCAGAAGGAGAGGTGTGCGGGAAAGGGAATCAGGTCAAACAAGAGCGAGACGGCAAAGGTCGCGCCGATCAGGCGTTTGGGAATCCGGTTGTAGAAATCGTCGAAATCGGTCATGGGCGGGGGGCGGATGCCGCCGCTTCGGAGGCCGTCTGAACACTCAGGGGCTCGGTTTGCGGCAGAACCAGTACGTATTTGCTGCTGCGCACGGCGGCGGGAACGGACAGCGCAGCGCGGTAATAGGGTGTGCCTGAGGAGCGCTCGGCGCTTTCCACTTTGGCTACGGGAATGCCGGCCGGATAAACGGAATCAAGGCCGGAGGTGACCAGAAGGTCGCCCGCCTGCAAATCGGCGTCAACGGGAAAATAGCGCAGGGAAACACGGTTGCCGTCGCCGTAGACCAGGCTGCGTACGCCGGTACGCTCGACTGTGACGGGAACGACCGATTGGGCGTGGGTGAGCAGGGTCAGTTCGGCACCGAACGGGTGCACGGCGGTGAGCTGGCCGATCAGGCCGTTTTGGTCGACCACCGCATCGCCCGCCTGCAAACCGTCGCTGCTGCCTTTGTTGATAACCAGCTTGTCGGCAAGCGGGTTTTTGCCGTTGGACACCACTTCCGCCGCCGTACCGTTTTCCAATGCGGCGTTTTTCAGGCCGTTGATCCGTCTAAGCTCCGCCAGCTCGCGCCGTTCGGCGCCGCTTTGCCGCAGCAGGGCGACCAGGCGCATGTTTTCCGTTTGCAGGCGGCTGTTGGCGGCAATCAGCGACTGCTGCGAGTGCAGGAAAGTGCTGCCGTATTCGTACAGTTCGACCGGTTTGTCGGCCAGCCACTGCAAGGGTTTGAGCGCGGTGGAAAGATAGGATTTGAGCTGCTGCACGGCGGCGTAGCGGCTGTCCAAAACCATCAGCGCAACGCTGGCAATCGACAGGATAACCAGCCGGTTGACGGGGTGGTTGCGGTTGCGTGTGAAGCTCAGGGATTTGGACATGGCACCGGGCGCTGTTGAGGTTTAGGGATTGGCGACGAAGATGGAATTCAGACGGCCTACCAGATCGAGGGCGCGGCCGGTGCCGCGGGCGACGCAGGTGAGCGGGTCTTCGGCAATCATCACCGGCAGGCCGGTCTCTTCGGCCAGCAGCCTGTCCAAACCTTTGAGCAGCGCGCCGCCGCCGGTGAGTACCAGGCCGCGCTCGGCAATGTCGGCACCCAGCTCGGGCGGGGTTTGTTCCAAAGCGGTTTTTACCGATTGGACGATTTGGTTGACCGGCTCGGTAATCGCTTCGAGCACTTCGTTGGAGGAGATGGTGAAAGAGCGGGGGATACCTTCGGCGACGTTGTGGCCTTTGACTTCGATTTCCTTCACTTCCATGCCAGGGAAGGCCGTGCCGATGTCTTTTTTGATGCTTTCGGCGGTGGCCTCGCCGATTAACATGCCGTAGTTGCGGCGCACATAATTGATGATGGCTTCGTCGAAAGCATCGCCGCCGACGCGCACCGAGTGCGAGTACACCACACCGGAGAGCGACATTACGCCCACTTCGGTGGTGCCGCCGCCGATGTCCACCACCATCGAACCGGTCGGCTCTTCGATGGGCAGACCGGCGCCGATGGCTGCGGCCATCGGTTCTTCGATCAGATAAACCGCCGATGCGCCCGCCGCTTCGGCCGAGTCGCGGATGGCTTTGCGCTCCACCTGGGTCGAACCGCAGGGCACGCAGATAACGATGCGCGGCGTGGCGGCAAAGCGGCTGTGCGTCACTTTTTTGATGAAGTGTTTGAGCATTTTTTCGGTGACGGTAAAGTCGGCGATCACGCCGTCTTTCATCGGACGGATGGCTTGGATGCTGCCGGGTGTGCGGCCGAGCATTTTTTTCGCGTCCGTGCCGACTGCCAGTACCGCGCTGCGGCCGGTGTTCGGATCGATCTGCATCGCCACCACGGAAGGCTCATCCAGAACAATGCCTTTGCCTTTGGTGTAGATCAGCGTGTTGGCCGTGCCCAGGTCGATGGCCAGATCGTTGGAGAAATAACGGGTGATGAAACGGGGAAACATAGGGATTCCTGCAATGGTAAACGGAGGGTATCGATACGTTTTCAGACGGCCTGAATCCGGCGGCTGTTTACATTTGGTTTGTGAAGCGGGTTGTAAACAGCATCTTGCGGGGAGGCCGTCTGAACGGGGGAAATTAGTTATTCCGGCAGCGCGTTTCGGTTATAATCCGCGCCGCTTGGCGGAAAGCGCGCTATGATACCCTAAATTGTCAATATTGCTAATTATCTTTAAGGAAATTTTCATGTCCCTGAGCCTGTCCGATGTAGAGAAAATCGCCCGCCTGTCGCGGCTGAGTCTGGACGAAAACGAAAAACAGCAGATGCTCGGCGATCTGAACGGCATCTTCGATCTGGTCGGAAAAATGCAGGCCGTCGATACCGAAGGCGTCGAACCCATGACCCACCCGCACGACCTCGCCCTGCGCCTGCGCGACGACAAAGTTACCGAAACCGACCGCGCCGCCGAATACCAAACCTGTGCGCCCGAGGTGCGAAACCGTCTCTACATCGTGCCGCAGGTTATCGAAGAATAAGCGTTCAGACGGCCTCATGCCTGACTTGAAGGCCGTCTGAAAACATCACATCCGCTTGGCGCACCCTGTTTCCATTGTTTTTCAGCAACACAGATTGCAGGCCGTCTGAACCGCATTTCCCGGAAAAAACATGACCCCCTACACCCTCAAACAAGCCTCCGAATTATTACAGTCCAAACAAATCTCCGCCGTCGAACTGGCCACCGAATACTTGAAAGCCATCGCCGCGCGCAATCCTGCCATCAACGGCTACATCACGCTTGACGAAGAAAAAACCCTCGCCGAAGCCCGCG
>CAMURX010000101.1 GCA_947097615.1 uncultured Neisseria sp.
CGCAGCCGCCGCAGCATGTTCAACACGCCGTACATCGCCCCTGTGGGCGCGCCGTCGGGCGCGGTAAGCTGCGCCATCGCGTGGTAGGCGCGGTAGAGATAGGAAGAGCCGTCGACGAGCAGGAGGGTGGGGCGGGTGTTGGAAGACATGGGATGAGGCCGTCTGAAAAGTTGGAAAGGGGCGGATTATATAGGCAAAAGGCCGTCTGAAATTGTTCAGACGGCCTTTTGCCGTTTCGCGCCGCAGGGAGCAAGCCTGTCCGCTATATAGAGACCGTCTGAAACCCGAAGCGGGGTTTCAGACGGCCTCTGCGGCGGCGTATAATCCGCGCCTTTGACGCGGCGCTTCGAGGCCGTCTGAAAACCGTTTGCCGAGGAAAAAACATGCAAATCATCCACACCGTTCAAGAGCTGCGCCAATGGCGCAAAAACGCCGGCCGCGTGGCCTTTGTGCCCACGATGGGCAACCTGCACGAAGGCCATCTAGCGCTGGTGCGCGAGGCGAAAAAACGCGCCGACCATGTTGTCGTGAGCATTTTTGTCAACCGCCTGCAATTCGGCCAGGGCGAGGACTTCGACCGCTATCCGCGCACCTTGCAGCAGGATGCGGACAAACTGGCGGGCGAAGGCGTGGCCGTGGTGTTTGCGCCCGATGAAAAAGAGCTGTATCCCCATGTGGAGCAGCGTTACAACGTCGAGCCGCCGCACCTGCAAAACGAGCTTTGCGGCCGCTTCCGCCCCGGGCATTTTCGCGGCGTGGCAACCGTAGTGTCCAAGCTGTTTAACATTGTTGCACCCGATGTTGCCTGTTTCGGCAAAAAAGACTACCAGCAGCTTGCTATTATCAAAGGCCTGACCGAAGACTTAAATTTCAACATCGAAATCGTGCCCGTCGATACCGGCCGCGCTTCAGACGGCCTCGCGCTCTCCAGCCGCAACCAGTATCTGAACGAAGCCGAGCGCGCCGAAGCCACGCGCCTCTACCGCGTGTTGAACGGCATTGCCGACGCGCTCAAAGGCGGCAATCTGGCCTATGCCGATTTGGAGGCCGCCGCCGTGCGCGAGCTGGAAGCAGCAGGCTGGACGGTGGATTACGTCGAAATCCGCCGCGCCGCTTCGCTGGAAACCGCCCACGCCGGCGACAAACAACTCGTTGTCCTCGCTGCCGCGCGTTTGGGGCAGACCCGTTTGATTGACAATATCGAAGTGGATTTGCTTTGAAACCTTTGGAGGCCGTCTGAAAGCGTTTCAGACGGCCTCAACCTGTTTTAATTCATTGAAAGGAAAACCGATATGTACCCCATTAGCGAACCCCGTCGCAGCGGTCTGCTGCAAGTGTCCGCACTGCACCAAATCTACTGGGAAGAAAGCGGCAATCCAGACGGCATCCCCGTCATCTTCCTGCACGGCGGCCCCGGCGCGGGCGCGTCGCCGCAATCGCGCGGCTTTTTCAACCCCGAAAAATACCGCGTCGTTATCATCGACCAGCGCGGCTGCGGCCGCTCGCTGCCCTATGCCGAAACGCGCGAAAACACCACTTGGGATTTGGTGGCCGACATCGAAAAAGTGCGCGAAATGCTCGGCATCGAAAGCTGGCTGGTGTTCGGCGGCTCGTGGGGCAGCACCCTGTCGCTGGCCTATGCCGAAACCCATCCCGAACGCGTGCGCGGCCTGATACTGCGCGGCATCTTCCTCTGCCGCCAGCTCGAAATCGACTGGCTCAACGAAGCAGGCGGCGTCAGCATGGTTTATCCCGCGCAATGGCAGCGCTACCTCGCGCAAGTGCCGCCGGAAAAACACGGCGAACTGGTGCAGAGCTACCACGCCCTGCTCAACTCGCCCGACCGCGCCACCGCCCTGGCCGCCGCCAAAGCCTGGGCCGACTGGGAAAACTACCTCGTCTGCTTCGAGCCGCAGGAGAGCGACGAAGACGCGGAAAAATCGCTGGCCATCGCCCGCTTGGAAAACCACTATTTCGTCCACCGCGGCTGGTCCGGCGACGGGCGCGGCCTGCTGGAAAACGCGCACAAAATCCGCCACATCCCCACCGTTATCGTGCAGGGACGCTACGATTTGTGCACCCCCACCCGCAGCGCGTGGGACTTGAAACAGGCACTGCCCGAAGCCGATTTGCGCATCATCCAGGGCGGCCACGCCGCATCCGAACCCGCGCTCTCCGCCGCACTGGTGCGGGCAACCGACGAATTCGCCGAACGCTTGGCGTAAACGCCGGCAAGCGTTTTGACATTAAAAAGGCCGTCTGAAAACCTGCGAAACGGGTTTTCAGACGGCCTTTACTGTGTTGCCGCGTTTATTTTTTAGCAGCGGCGCGGTCGGCTTTGGCTGCCCAGTAGGATGCCAGCAGCGAGCCAGAGACGTTGTGCCACACGCTGAAAATCGCGCCGGGCACGGCGGCGACAGGGTCGAAGTATTTGAGCGCCAGCGTGGCGGCGAGGCCCGAATTCTGCATGCCGACTTCGATGGACAGGGTTTTCTGTTCGTCATAGGGCAGGCCGCAGAGTTTGGCGGCGAAGAAGCCGAGGAGGTAGCCGATGCAGTTGTGCAGCACGACCACTCCGAAAATCAGCAGGCCGGCTTCGGCGATTTTGTCTTTGCTGACGGCAACGACGCCGCCGAGAATCAGTGCTACGGCCAACACCGACACCAGCGGCAGCACGTCGGCCGCGGCCTGTGTCTGCCGGTGCAGGAAGGTGTTGGCCAACACGCCCAGCACGATGGGCAGCAGCACGATTTCCAAAATGGACACCAGCATGGCGGCGGCGGAGATGTCGAGCCACTGGTGTGCCAGCAGGTAGAAAACGGCGGGCGTCAGCACGGGGGCGAGTAGGGTGGAAACGGAGGTGACGGCAACGGAAAGGGCGACGTTGCCGCGGGCGAGGAAGGTCATGACGTTGGACGCGGTGCCGCCCGGGCAGGCGCCGACGAGGATGACGCCGGCGGCAATCTGCGGCGGCAGGCCGAGGGCTTTGGCCAGCGCGAAGGCGGTGAGTGGCATGATGACAAACTGCGCGGCAACGCCGACCAGCACGGATTTGGGATGGCGGCCGAGGATTTTGAAATCGGACGGGCTGAGGGTCAGCCCCATGCCGAACATGACGATGCCCAGCAGCCACGGGATAAAGGGTTTCACCCATTGGAAGAGTTCGGGCTGCGCGTAGGCGGCCAGGGCGGTGAGCGCCGCCCACAGGGCGAAGGTTTTGCCGAAAAAGTCGCTGAATGCTTTGAGTTTGTCCATGTTGTGTCTCGTGTGTGTGTCGGAAAAGAAAGAGGCCGTCTGAAAAGGGTTTAAACCTCTTTTCAGACGGCCTCAGGTTCAGTGTTCGCGCAGCCAATCGACGTAGCGCTCCACGCCCTGTTCGACGGTGAGGAAGTCTTGCGCGTAGCCCGCGTCGTGCAGGCGGGCGATGTCGGCTTGGGTGAAGCTTTGGTATTTGCCTTTGAGCGCGTCGGGAAATTCGGTGTAGCGGATCAGTCCCTGCGCCACCAGTTCGGCCAGACCGAGTTTTTCCTTGCCTTCGGCGGTGCGGCAGGCGTTGACGGTGGCGGCGGCCAGCTCGTTGAAGCTCTGGCTGCGGCCGGTGCCGAGGTTGAAGATGCCGGATTGTTCGGGGTGGTCGAGGAAGAAGAGGTTGACGTTTACCACGTCTTCGACGCTGACGAAGTCGCGGCTCTGTTCGCCGCTGCCGTAGCCGTCGTAGCTGCCGAAGAGCTCGACGTAGCCGCGTTCGCGGTATTGGTGGAAATGATGGAAAGCGACGGAAGCCATGCGGCCTTTGTGCTGCTCGCGCGCGCCGTAGACGTTGAAGTAGCGGAAGCCCGCCACTTGCGCACCCAGCCCTGCGGCGATGCGGCGGCGCACGACTTGGTCGAAGAGGAATTTGGAATAGCCGTACACATTCAGCGGCTCTTCGTGTTCGCGCTCTTCGCGGAAGGTTTCGCCCTTGCCGTACACGGCCGCGCTGGATGCGTAAAGAAACGGGATGCGCTCGTCCTGACACCAGTCCAGCAGATCGAGGGTGTACTGGTAGTTGTTGTCCATCATATAGCGGCCGTCGTGGTTCATGGTGTCGGAACACGCGCCTTCGTGGAACACGGCTTCGATGTCGGAGAAGGGGAAAATATGGTCGCGCACCTGGCGGATGAATTCGTGCTTGTCGAGATAGTGGGCAATGTCGCAGTCGGCCAGGTTTTTGAATTTTTGGCCGTTTGACAGATTGTCCACGGCGACAATATCCGTGATGCCGCGCGCGTTGAGCCCTTTGACGATGTTGCTGCCGATAAAGCCGGCCGCGCCGGTGACGATAATGGTCATAAGAAGAGTCCTTTTAGAGGCCGTCTGAAAGGGCGGCATTGTAAACCAAAGCGGCCTTTCGGTTAAAATGGCGTCCGTTTCAGGCTGTCTGAAAACGTATAGAAAACAGATCGAGAAAGGACAAACCGTGCAGAACATCCCCGAAAACACCGCCGCCTTCTTCCGCGCCAACCGCGTCGTCAGTATTGCCGCCGCCGCAGAGGGCGAAATTTGGAGCGCCTGCTGCTTCTATGCCTTCGACGAAGCCGCTGCCCGCCTGATCGTCCTCACCTCGCGCAACAGCCGTCACGGCCGCCTGATGTCGGCCTCGCCGCAGGTGGCCGCCACCATCGCCGGACAGCCCGAAGGCTTCCGCCAAATCAGCGGCATCCAGCTCTCCGCCCACGCCCTGCGGCTCGAAGGCGAAGCGCGCAAAAATGCGCTGGCGCTCTACACGGAAATACACCCGCTGGCCAAAGCCATGGCGCTGAAAACCGACGTCTGGCAGCTCGAACTCGACAGCGTGAAATACACCGACAACAAACTCGTCTTCGCCCAGAAAACCCTGTGGCAGCGCGAAGAGGCGTAAAACTTAGCAGTCTGAAAGCAAAACACCTGTTTCAGACGGCCTGCCGTTTTTCCCCGCCGCCGCGCCTTGAATCCCGGTGCCCCGCCCCCATCATGGCAGCCGAATTGAAACCAAATTCCAAATTACAGAGGACATCCGTATGGCAGGAAAAAGTTACTACGAAATACTCGGCGTCGACAAAACCGCCGACGCCGATACCATCAAAAAAGCCTACCGCAAACTCGTGCGCAAATACCATCCCGACGTCAGCAAAGAACCCGACGCCGCCGAGCGCACCGCCGAAATCAACCGCGCCTACGAAACCCTGTCCGACGCCGAAAAACGCGCCGCCTACGACGAAGAACAGGCCAACCCCTACGGCCGCGCGGGCGGCAGCCCCTTCGGCCAAGGCTTTGATGCAAACGGTTTCGCCGACGGCGGCTTCCGCTACGAATACCGCGGCGGCGAACCCTTCGGCGCGGGCGACTTCAACTTCGAAGACCTTTTCTCCGCCTTCGGCAGCCGCGCACAAAGCCGCCCCGAAGGCCCCGAAAAAGGGCAGGACCAGCACGCCGAACTCGCCGTCGACATCTACGCCGCCTACACCGGCGCCGAGCGCACCCTCACCCTCAACGTCCCCTCCGCCGACGAATACGGCCGCCCCGTCTGCCGCGAAAAAACCCTCAACGTCAAAATCCCGCAGGGCATTAGTGAAGGCCAGCAGATACGCCTTGCCGGACAAGGCCTGCCCGGCCGCAACGGCGGCGCCGACGGCGACCTCTACCTCAAAATCAAATTCCACGAGCGCCCCGATCTCTACGTCAAAAACCGCAAAGACGTCTACCAAACCATCGATGTCAAACCTTGGGAAGCCGTGCTCGGCGGCAAAATCATCGTCCCCACCGCCACCGGCCGCCTGCAGGTCAGCCTGCCCGCCAACAGCCAAAGCGGCAAAACCATCCGCCTCAAAGGCAAAGGCATCCCCGCCAAAGAAGCGGGCGACCTCTACCTCACCATCCGCATCACCGTACCTAAAGCCGAAAGCGAAGCCGACCGCCGCGCCTGGGAGCAGCTTGCCGCCCACTTCGGCCACACCGCCTGACACCGCAAAGGACAAACACCATGCAAACCGACATCACCCTCAACTTTGAAGAAATCGTCCGCATCGGACAATGCCGCCGCGAATGGCTGCTCGAACTGATAGAAGAAGACATCATCAGCATCGAAGGCCGTCCCGAACAGGCGCAGTTCAGCGGCTTCCAACTCGCCCGCGTCCGCCGCGCCGCCCGCATCAGCCGCGACTTCGACGCCGGCATTCCCGCCCTCGGCCTCATCATGCGCCTGCTCGACGAAGTGGAAGAGCTGCGCAAACCCCGGCCGCAAGCCGGCGCTGCCGAAGCGGAATAAAGCGCAAACCGCCGCTGCCACGGCAAAGAGGCCATCTGAAAAAACCTGCGAAGCAGGTTTTTTCAGATGGCCTCTTTTGTTGTCGGTTGCAGACGCAAAACCGTATTTGTGCACGGCATGAAAAACAGGCCGGACAAAATGTCCGGCCTGTTCAAGTATCTTTTGGCGGAAACGGTGGGATTCGAACCCACGAAGGACTTGCGCCCTTAGCGGATTT
>CAMURX010000102.1 GCA_947097615.1 uncultured Neisseria sp.
TTACCCATGTCCCCGCACAGGTGTTACCTATGTGTCCGGTCTGTACAGCGGGCGCAGGAGAGGGAGTCGGGTTCGCGGCGGGATGTTCGGTTTCAGAAACGGCATTCCCGCGAAGGCGGGAACGGCCTTTTGGTTTTCCATCCGACAAACGGTACAAAGGCCGTCTGAAAGCCCGATTTTCGGTTTTAACTTCGTTGAAGCTGCGCTTTCAGACGGCCTTTGTCCGCTTGCACGGCTGCTTGGGGCTGCCTGTCAGATGGCGTAGTCGATCAACTCGCTTTGACCGAAGACGTAGATTTGGCGCGGGGCGAGGGGGAGGGTTTGGCCGAGTTGCAGGTTCAGGCGGGCGGCTTCGGCGGCGGGGAGGTCGGCCTGTATCTGGCGGCCGTCTTCGAGGCGCAGGGTGAGGTGGACAAGGGCGCCGCTGTGGCGGATGTGGGCGAGGACGGCGGCGAGCATGGGGCGGCCTGCGTCTATCTGCCATTCGTGCGGACGGATGTAGGCGGTGGCGGTCTGCTCCTGCCAGCGGCGCTGCGTGTCGAGCGGCCAGGCATAGTTTTCATAGTGCCACACGCCTTTTTCGATGCGGCCTTCGAAGGCTTCGGTGTTGCCGAGAAAGCCGGTGACGAAGGCGTTGGCGGGGCGCAGGTAGATGTCGTCGGCGCTGCCGCTCTGTTCGATGCGGCCTTGGTTCATGACGACGATTTGGTCGGACACTTCGAGGGCTTCTTCCTGGTCGTGGGTGACGAGGATGCTGGTGATGCCCAGTTCGTGGTGGATGTCGCGCAGCCAGGTGCGCAGTTCTTTGCGCACTTTGGCATCGAGCGCGCCGAAGGGTTCGTCAAGCAGGAGGAGTTTGGGTTCGACGGCGAGGGCACGGGCAAGGGCGATGCGCTGGCGTTGGCCGCCGGAGAGCTGGTGCGGATAGGCTTTGGCGAGGTGGCCGAGGCGGACGAGGCTTAGGAGTGCTTCGACTTTGGCGCGGATTTGTTCTTTTCCCGGCCGTTCGGCGCGGGGTTTGACGGTGAGGCCGAAGGCGACGTTGTCGAAGACGTTCATGTGGCGGAACAGGGCGTAGTGCTGGAAGACGAAGCCGACTTTGCGTTCGCGCACGTGTTTGGCGGTGACGTCTTGGCCGTCGAAGAGGATTTTGCCGCCGTCGGCGTTTTCGAGTCCGGCGATGATGCGCAGGAGGGTGGTTTTGCCGCAGCCGGAGGGGCCGAGCAGGGAGGTGAGTTTGCCCGTCGGCGCGGTGAGGGAGATGTTTTTCAGGGCGTGGAAGGCGCCGAAGTGTTTGTTTAGGTTTTCGATGGTGATGCTCATGCTTCGCTCCTTTGCGCGGCCGCCAGTTTGCGCGCCTGTATCCTGCCGATGAGGTTTTGCACGGCCAGGGTGGCGACGGCCAGCAGGGCGAGCACGCTCGAGAGGGCGAAGGCGGCGGTGAAGTTGTATTCGTTGTAGAGGATTTCGACCAGAAGCGGGATGGTGTTGGTTTCGCCGCGTATGTGGCCGGAGACGACGCTCACCGCGCCGAACTCGCCCATGGCGCGGGCGTTGGTGAGGATGAGGCCGTAGAGCAGCGCCCATTTGATGTTGGGCAGGGTGACGCGCCAAAACATCTGCCAAGCGTTCGCGCCCAGAATCAGGGCGGCCTGCTCTTCGCTGTCGCCCTGCGCCTGCATCAGCGGAATCAGTTCGCGGGCGACGAAGGGGAAGGTGACGAACAGGGTGGCGAGGACAATGCCGGGCACGGCGAAGATGATTTGCAGGCCGCGCGCTTCGAGCCAGCCGCCGAAGGCGGTGTGCGCGCCGAAAAGGAGGACGAACATCAGCCCGGCGACGACGGGCGATACGGAAAACGGCAGATCAAGCAGGGTGGTGAGCAGCTGTTTGCCGCGAAAATCGAAGCGGGTGAGCAGCCAGGCAGCGGCGATGCCGAGCACGGCGTTGACGGGCACGACCACGGCCGCCGTCAGCAGGGTCAGACGGACGGCGGAACGCGCTTCGGCATCGGCGAGGGCGGCGAGATAGAGCCGCCAGCCGCCTTTGAGTGCTTCGGCAAACACCGCCGCCAGCGGGACGACCAGCATCAGCAGCAGAAACAGCAGCGCGGCGGCGGTCAGCAGCAGGCGCAGAAAGCGCGGCTCGGTGATGTTCGGATTGGTTTTCATGCCTTTGCCCCCGCGCGCCGTCCCAGCGCCCATTGCGCCGCGTTCAACGCCATCAGGATGGCAAACGAAATCAGCAGCATAAAGAGGGCGACGGCTGACGCGCCCTGCACGTCATACTGTTCCAGACGGCCGGTGATAATCAGCGGCAGGATTTCCGACTGCATGGGAATATTGCCGGCGATGAAAATCACCGAGCCGTATTCGCCCGTTGCCCGCGCAAACATCATGCCCGCCCCCGTCAAAAGCGCGGGCATCATTTCCGGCAGCAGCACGCGGCGGAACACCGTGAGACGGTTTGCCCCCAGCGTGGCCGCCGCCTCTTCGTATTCGCCCGACAGTTCTTCCAAAACGGGCTGCACGGCGCGGACGATAAAGGGCAGACTGACGAATACCAGCGCAATCCAGATGCCGATCGGCGTGAAAGCGATTTTGAAAGGGAAAAACCGCCCCAACCAGCCGTTGGGCGCGTAGATAGTAGCCAGCGCGATGCCGGTAACCGCCGTCGGCAGCGCGAAGGGCAGATCGACCAGTGCGTCGGCCAGCTTCCTGCCGGGAAAGTCGTAGCGCACCAGCACCCACGCCGTCAGCGTGCCGAACACGATATTGGCCAGCATGGCGAGAAACGACATTTTCAGCGTCAGCCACACCGCCGCGAGCACGCGCGGCTCCGACACCGTCTGCCACAGCCCTTGCCAGCCCGTCTGCGCCGACACCGCCGCCATCATGGCAAAGGGCAGCACCACCAGCAGCGACAGACACAGCACGGTAATGCCCAGACTGACGGAAAAGCCCGGCAAAACGGAAGGAGATTTGAGCAGGCGCATACAGGCGCTCCCGACAGGCAAAAACAGCCGCGCACTCTATCGGAGGCCATCTGAAAAACCAAGGAACGGCTGGTTGTATGCTAAGACGCAAAGGTTATATTCCGCCGCGCTTCATGACCAAGGACAAAGCGCGTATCATCGCGTTTTCCCGTTTGACCGCAGCCGTGCTTTCAGACGGCCGTCTGAAAGCCCATCCCGAAAGGACACTATGAAACACCTCATCCCTGCCCTGCTCTTGGCCGCCGCCCTTCCGTCTTTCGCCGCCGACGCACCCAAAACCCGCGCCGTCCCCGCGCCCAAAGGCTTTCCCTTCGCCGTTGAAACCCAAATCCTTTCCGAAGACAGCTATCAGGTAAAAATCACCGATAAAAAAACAGGCAAGGTGCAAACCATCGAAGACCTCACCGTCTTTTCCGGCTTTATCGAAGGCAACGCCGACGATCTGGCAACCATACGCGACTACAACGGCGACGGCCATCCCGACATCGCCGTGCGCATAATCGGCGGCTACACCCTGCCCGCCGACGAGCTGTATCTCTTTGACCCCGCCACCCGGCAGTTTAAAACCGTGCCCGAAGATAAAGACTTCGCCAACAGCGGCGGCGTCGAAATCATCCGCAAAGGCTGCGTGCGCGTCGATTACAAAAACAGCGCCAGGGATTACTCGCAGGACGACTACTGCTGGAAAAACGGCGGCTGGCAATTACAGCGCCCGAACAACGCCAAAGCGCACAAAGCAGCCAAAGCACGCCATAAATAAGCCAACCGTTTTTCAGACGGCCTGTTGCCGGATGGTAAAAGGCCGTCTGAAAGCCCATCGCGAAAGGACACTATGAAACACTTCATCCCCACCCTGCTTTTGGCCGCTGCGATTCCCGCTTTCGCCGCCGACGCGCCTACCGACGACACTGTTGTCGAAACCCACGCCGTCGCCACGCCGGACAGCTTTCCCTTTACCATCGAAGCGCAAATCCTGCCTGAAAACGGCTACCGGCTGAAAATCACCGACAAACAAACCGGCAAAGTGCAAATCACCCAAGAAGAGGCCGCACCCTCCTCCGTCGGCGGCCTCAAACTGGCAGACGTAGCCGGCAGGCTGGCCGATGTCAGCACCGACTACAACGGCGACGGCCATCCCGATATCGCCGTGCCGATCAGCGGCGCCTACGGCAACACTGCCGACGAGCTGTATCTGTTCGACCCCGCCACGCGGCAGTTTAAACCCGTCCCCGACGGCAAAGGCTTCGCCTACGACGGCAATGTCAAAGTTATCCGCAAAGGCTGCGTGCGCGTCGAATACAAAAGCAGCATCATGGATTACAGTCAGGACGATTACTGCTGGAAAAACGGCGGCTGGGAAATGTTGCGCCTGAAAAACGCCAAAGCGCACTAGGGTGTGTTGACAATCAGCCTTGTGGCGGTGTTTTTGGCAAAAAATACCCGCCTGCCGCGTCAAAAATCCTCGCAAGGTGTCCAACCTTGCTGCGTTTTTTTCCTTGCATTCGGGCATTTTTTACTCAAAAACCGTCCTGCAAGCTGAATGTCAACACACCCTAGCACGGCAAAGCCCGCCGCAAACTAAGCAAACCGCTTTTCAGACGGCCTGTTGACGGACAACGAAGGCCGTCTGAAAAGACATCGGAAAAGACACAGACACACCACCGCACAACGGAGACCCCATTGTTCCGCAGCACCCACATCCTCAGCGGCGCAACGCTTTACGAGCGTCCCGCGCAAAGCGCGCAAGCATTTCAGACGGCCTTGTCCGGGCTGAAAACGCGCCAACGCGCCTTCGCAGCCCTTTCCGCCGCCGAACGCGCCGCCGCCCTCGAAGCCTTCGGCGGCAGGCTCGAAGCAGAAAGCGGCCGCCTCGCCCGCATGATTTGCGAAGAAGTCGGCCGCTGCCTGCGCGAATGCGAAGCCGAGATGGACAAATCCGTCTCCCTCATCCGCTATTATGTGAAGCTCGCCCCCCAGCTTCTGCAACACCAAACCATCGCCACCCAGGCCAGCCTCAGCCAGGTGCGCTTCGAGCCCTTGGGCGTGGTGCTGGCCGTGATGCCGTGGAACTACCCCGTGTGGCAGATTATCCGCTTTGCCGTGCCCGCCCTCTGCTCCGGCAATGCCTGCTTAGTGAAACCCGCGCCCAGCGTGGCCCGCGTAACCGCCGCCCTGTTTGATATTGTCGGCAGCGAATTGCCCTGGCGCGCCGCCTGGCTGGCACACGAAGACGTAGAACACGCCATCGCCCAAACCGATGCGCTGGCCTTCACTGGCTCTGCCAACGTCGGCCGCCGCCTGGCCGGTTATGCCGGAAGCCACCTGAAAAAATGCGTGATGGAGCTCGGCGGCAGCAACGCCTTCATCGTGCTCGACGATGCCGACATCGCCCAAGCCGCCGCCGACGCCTGCTACGCCCGCTTCCGCGATGCCGGCCAATCCTGCAACGCCGGCAAACGCATCATTCTCACCAAAGGCATCGCCGCAGAATTCACCCAACTCTTCCTCGAACACTGCCGTCGCCTCACCCCCGGCTGCCCGCTCGATCCCGACACCACCCTCGCCCCGCTGCACCGCAAAGACCTGCAGCTGCAAGTGCACGAACAAGTGCAGGACGCGCTCGAACACGGCGCCAAACTGCTGCTCGGCGGCGAGCTGCCAAATGAAGCCGACACCACTTTCTACCCCGCTACCGTGCTCGATGACATCACCCCTGCCTGCCGCATGTACCGCGAAGAAGTGTTCGGCCCCGCCGTGGGCATTTTCCACGCCCGCGATGCCGCCGATGCCGTGCGCCTGGCCAACGACAACCCCTTCGGGCTCGGTGCCAGCATCTACTCCGCCAACCTCGACAAAGCCTGGGAACTTGGCCAGCAAATCGAAGCCGGCAGCGTATTCATCAACCGCCACACCAGCAGCGACCTGCGCCTGCCCTTCGGCGGCGTGAAAGACTCCGGCTTCGGGCGCGAACTTTCCGAATTCGGCTTGTATGAATTTGTGAACGTGAAGGCATATTGGCAGAAATAGCGCGGCAGAAGGCTACCCGAAAATGCGAAACCGTTTTTCAGGTAGCCTTATATATTTCGCGATATATTTCGCGCAGTAGGTCGGGTATTTATGCCCAACACTAGCCGCCACAACATAAAATCGGCGTTCACACACAAATCACACTTTTCAGGTAGATTTCCCGCTTTGGGGCTACCTGAAAACCCACTAAGGACACACCATGTCAGTCGGACACTACGAAAATTTCCCCGTCGGCTCGTTGGTTTTGCCGCGCCGCCTGCGCCGACCGGTGCACGCCATCTATGCGTTCGCCCGCACTGCCGACGATATAGCCGACGAAGGCGATTTGCCCAACGAAGAGCGCCTGCGCCAGCT
>CAMURX010000103.1 GCA_947097615.1 uncultured Neisseria sp.
GCAGATTAAAAAACAGGTCAAAGACATCATCGACGGCGTGTACCACGAAGAAGACAGCGGCAAAGGTCGTCTGAAAGGCAAAAACAAGGTTAAAGTCGGTGAAATCCACAACGAAGAAGACGCGATTAAAGAAATCGCCAAACTGGAAAAAGCCATGCAGCAGGCGGCTAGGGATTTGCAGTTTGAAGAGGCAGCTGTGTTGCGGGATAGGATTCGGGGGATTAAAGAGAATCTACTTTTTGGGGCGGAATAAAATGAATAAGAAATTACTACAAAATGCTATTAATTCCATTGAAATTGGTATTGAAGATTATGAACTAAGCCAACAAGATGAACGTAGGATTATTTCTTGTGTAAGAAATGTTTTTGCGGGAATTTTGCTGTTATTTAAGTATAAGTTAGTTGAACTAAGTCCAGATAATTCGGATGAAGTGTTAATTAAACAACAGATTTTATGGGTCGTGGAAAATGGCAATATTGTTGCAAAGGGTAATGGTAAGAAAACAGTTGATGTTCAATCTATTAAAGATAGATTTAAATCATTAAATATCTCTGTAGATTGGAGTAATTTAGATAAAATAAACAATTATCGCAATAACATTGAACATTATTATGATGAATTATCTATTAGTTCCGTACAAGAAATGATTGCAGTATCTTTTCCTATTATTAATAATTTCATTAGAAATAATTTAGATTATGATCCTGAAGAGTTATTCAGTAAAGATACATGGGAAAGGCTATTATCAATTAAAAGTGTCTATGATAATGAAAAAAACTCATGTCTTGATAATTTGAGAAGGCTAGATTTCTATCATAAAGAAATTTATGAAACAATTTCAGATCATAAATGCTCTAAATGTGGTTATGGTTTAATTACAGTAGATGATGAAGATGATGGCAAAAGCTATGATGCTAGCTGTCAAATTTATAGGTGCAAATCATGTAATAAAACATGGGATTATGAAGATTTAGTTAGAGAGTGTTTATATGAAAAGTATAAAGATGAATGGTGGGAATGTCGGAGATATGGTGGAGAAGAGCCTGTTGTAACATGTCCTTTTTGTGAAGGACAATATGATTATATTGAAAATATTTGTTATTCATGCGGTAATAAGGCAGATGGAATCTGCCAAAATTGTGGTAGTAATATTCCCGCTTCAGAACTAATGTTTTATCCACTTTGTGGATACTGTGATTATGTTTTTGAAAAATTGCGTGAGGAATAAAACAAGCAAGCGTAGCAAGCCGTAGCCTGCATCTCCACCAACCGCATGCGTGGCTGCACCATAAACCCCACCTACGGGTGGCACAAACCTTAAAACCAACGTTCAGGGCGTGTGCGGCACGCACGCGTTCTTTGCCGTTCAAACCATTGTTTCGAACTTTCAGACGGCCTCAAACGTCGTCTGAAAACCTGAGGCTTTTGCAATAATAAGTTGAGACCTTTTTGTATTTTCAGCGCAGGAGTTTTGGAGACGGGGAGACCTCAAAAGTCGAGACCTTTGCAAAAAAGCCCTTCCCCCGACAGCAGAAACCCAAACACAGGTTTTCGGCTGTTTTCGCCCCTAATTGCGCCTGATTTTACCCAAATCTCCCCTTAATCCTCCCCGGATGCCTGATTATCAGCAAGCGTAGCCTGTATGCGTAGGGTGTGCGGCTCTGCCACGCACGCGTTTTCTGCGATCCCTGCCATTTTGACGAAGGCCGTCTGAAAGCCTAATTTGCTTTTAACTTCGTTGCAGCTCCGCTTTCAGACGGCCTTTTTCTACCCGCACCATTCCCCATAAAGCCCAAAAACCGCGTGCGTTGCCGTGCAACGCAGCCTACGCTAATAATCGACGCGGATTTTCGGCGTTTCCCGCGCATCGTTATGGGCGGCGGGATCGAAGCCCAGCGGATACAGATCGAGTTTTTCCATCAGCAGGCGGTCGCCGTCTTCATCGGGGTTTTCGGTGGTTAAGAGTTTGTCGCCGTAAAAAATCGAGTTCGCCCCTGCCAGAAAACACATCGCCTGCATCGATTCGGGCATACCGCTGCGTCCTGCCGACAGGCGCACATAGCTCTCGGGCATGGTGATGCGGGCAACAGCGATGGTGCGCACGAATTCCGTCCAATCCAAATCTTCGGCGTCGAAAAGCGGCGTGCCTTCGACTTTGACGAGTTGGTTAATCGGCACGCTTTCGGGCTGCGGGTCGAGGTTGGCGAGGCTGGCGATGAGGCCGGCGCGTTCGGCGCGGGTTTCGTTCATGCCGACGATGCCGCCGCAGCAGACTTTCAAACCGGCGTTGCGCACTTTGCCCAGCGTGTCCATGCGGTCTTCATGTTTGCGGGTGTGGATGATGTCGTTGTAGCGCTCGGGATCGGTGTCGAGATTGTGGTTGTAGTAGTCCAGCCCCGCGTTTTTGAAATCTTCGGCCATACCCTCTTCGAGCATGCCGAATGTGCCGCAGGTTTCCATGCCCAAGGCTTTGACGGCGCGGATGATTTCGGACACGGCGGCCACGTCTTTGGGCTTGGGCCCGCGCCAGGCCGCGCCCATGCAGAAACGGCTGGCGCCGCGCGATTTGGCGATGCGGGCTTTGGCGACGATTTCGTCCACGTCCATCATCTGTTCTTTGCCCAGATTGGTGTTGTGGTGTGCCGACTGCGGGCAGTAGGCGCAGTCTTCGGGGCAGCCGCCCGTTTTGATCGACATTAAAGTGGAAAGCTGGATTTCGCGCGGGTTGAAGTGCTGCCGGTGGATTTCGGCGGCTTGGAAGACGAGTTCGAGAAAGGGTTGGGAAAACAGGGCTTCGACATCGCATTTTTTCCAGTAACGCGCGGTCGGGTGCGGCTTGGGCACGGTTTTGCGGCGCAAGGCAATCGGGGAAACGGTCATATTGTGTTCTTTCAAAATCGGCAGCGGCGCAGTGACGCTGACCCGCCTGCCGCAGTCGCAATGACTGCGGCGGCTTGTTGCGGATAAAAAAAGGCCGTCTGAAAAGGGTTTTCGGACGGGGCGCAGTTTAGCGGTTTCGCAGACGGCGGGCAACGGACAGAGGCCGTCTGAAAACAGGGTTTCGGAAACGTCATTCCCGCGCAGGCGGGAACGGCCTCTTTCGGCTTGTTTGACTATAAGGCTCAGGAAAGCAGCATTTCCTGCATCAGCTTCATGCCCCACTGCCAGCCCTGCATGGGGGTGTTCAGACGGCCTGTCTGCGGCGCGGTGAGGAGGGTGGCGCGCCAGAGGGCTGCCTGTTGCGCCGCCCACTCGGGCGGGCATTCGGGGTCGTTTTGTCCGATAACGAGGGCGGCGCGGCAGGGGCAGCGGACGCGTTGCAGGCTGTGTTCGGCGTCGTCGGGAAAGGCGCTTTGCAGCGGTGCGGCGAGGATGATGTTGCACAGGCGGCCGCGGCTTTGCAGGTCGGCGCGGTAGAGCCAGGCGAGAAAGGCGGAAACGCCCGCGCCGTGGGCGACAACGGCGGCGTTGCGGCCGCGTATGCCTTCCCAGGCCGTCTGAACGCGGCTCTGCCATTGTTGCGGGCTTTGGCTGCGGCCTGCGGCGGCGGTGCGTACGGTGGGGTAGCCGAGTGCCCAGCGGTCTATCCACATTTCGCTTTCGGCTTCGTCGCGTATCAGCAGCAGGGTGAGGTCTTCGAGGTCGTGGCTGTGCATGGCGGAAAAAGGGAGGCCGTCGGAATGGGTTTCAGACGGCCTTTTTCTGTGTTCGGTTCGGAATCAGCGGTCGATTTTTTTCGACAGGATTTTCAGGGCGGGATAGCTCATTTTGATGTCGTAGTCGCGGCCGTCTTTGGTGGCTTCGATGTCGAGGGCGGGTTTGCCGCGGTAAACGTCGGGTTCGATGTCGTGGACTTGGTAGCCTTGGCGTTCGAGGATTTTCTCGGCTTTATCAAGGTTGGCGTCGAAGTTGGGGTCGTCGTAGATTTGCGCTTCGATACGGTCTTCGCGATCCATGTCGCGGTAGTCGTGGCGGTCGTGGGCGGTGGCGGTGGCGGCCATCAGGGCAACGGCGGCGGCGAGGATGAGTTTTTTCATGTTGTTTCCTTTGTGGTGAATGTAAAGCGGCGTGATTTAAGCACGGTTTGGCGGTGCGGTTTGTTAAGAAAGGGTAAACAGCAAAGTCCGTCTGAAAACCGGTTTTGCCTTTTCAGACGGCCTTTGCCGTTGGCGGCGGGTGGTCAGCGGCACAGTTTGAGGTTGTGGGCGGCGGCTTTGGCTTCGCGTTGGTAGTCTTGTTCGTAGATGTAGCCGGGGTTGAACTCGGGATCGAGCCAGGTTTTTATGGTAGCGAGGGCGCGGCGGCAGGCGGCTTTGTCGCCGGCGTTTTTGTGGCTGACGGCCAAGTCGTTGGCTGCGTGCATGCGATCGGTGAAGCTGATGAATTTGTCGCAGCTGGCGATGTATTGCTGCTTGATTTGGGCGGCCTGGCGGTATTGTTTGGCGCGGTAGGCCGTCTGAAAACGTTTTTCCGCGGCCTTTTCGCCCTGTTCGGTGCAGGCGGCGGGGAGGACGGCGTAGGCGCTGTCGAAGCGGGCGTTCATGCCGCAATATTCGCTGCACGCTTCCCGTGCGGATTCGGGCACTTCGAGTTCGACCAGGTTTTTGCCGGAGAAATGGAAACGGACGACGCAGCCTTTGCCGTCGCGGTATTGCTTGTTTTTGATGGTGCCGTCGAGGTCGCAGATGTTACCGCGCTGGCTGGCGGTGTTGAGGGAAAAACGCTTGCCCGTGATGCTGATGCCGCCGGACTCGGTGGGGCTGTCGTAGAGGGCGTAGTCTTTGGCGGGAGCTGCGGCGGCAAGGGCGCAGACGAGGGTGGCGAAGAGGGTTTTTTTCATGGCAGACTCCTTATATATAAACAACGGACCGACGGAAGTTTCAGACGGCCTTTATGGTCTGTTGACAATCAGCCTTGCGGCGGTGTTTTTGGTAAAAAATACTCGCCTGCTGCGTCAAAAATGCTCGCAAGGTGTCCAGCCTTGCTGTGCTTTTTTCCTTGCATTCGGGCATTTTTACTCAAAAACCGTCTCGTAAGCTGATTGTCAACAGACCCTACAGCTTCACCCCCATCCACTGCGCCAGCGTGAAGTAAACCAGCATGGCGGCGGGCAGGGTGAGGATGGCGAATCCGGCTAGTGCGGACACTATCCAGCTCCATTTTTCAAAGCCGCGCCAGTTGAAGCAGCGGGCGGCGTTCAAGAGGCAGGGCAGGGCGAGCAGCAGCCAGGCAAGCGCCCAGCCCCAATTCGGGCGGAACACGGGAATCATGCCGACGAAGGTGGCGGCGGTAAACAGCGTCCACAAAGCCAGCGGCAGCACAAAGGCGGCGGCCATCCAGAGAACGCCGCGTTTGAAGACGGGCGTGAATCCGATCAGGCGGCGTTTTTCAGACGGCCTTTCAGACGGCCTCTGCGCGGTTTGGCTTTCAGACGGCCTTTTCGCCGCTTTTTTGCGCTTGTCAGAAGGCATAGTCGTACTCCGCAACCAGCGGCGCGTGATCGGAAAATTTTTCGTCTTTGTAAACGTGCGCCGCTACCGCTTTGGCGGCCAATTCGGGCGTCACCATCTGATAATCGATGCGCCAGCCCACGTCTTTCGCGTAGGCCTGCCCCCTGTTGCTCCACCATGTGTAGCCGGGCGCGTCGGGGTAGAGCGTGCGCCAGATGTCCGTCCAGCCCAACTCGTTGATAACCTTGCCTATCCACTCGCGCTCTTCGGGCAGGAAGCCCGAATTTTTCTGGTTGCCCTTCCAGTTTTTCAAATCGATGTTCTGATGCGCGATGTTCCAGTCGCCGCACACCACAATATCGCGTCCTTCGGCCTTCATGTCGGCGAGCATGGGATAAAACACATCGAGAAAACGGAATTTCGCCTGCTGGCGTTCTTCCGCGCTGCTGCCGCTGGGCAGATACAGCGAGATTACCGACAAATTGCCGAAATCGCAGCGCACAAAACGTCCCTCGCGGTCGAACTCTTCCACGCCGATGCCGGTGGTAACGCGGTCGGGTGCGCGTTTGCTGTACACCGCCACGCCGCTGTAACCGCGTTTTTCCGCACAATGCCAATGGCCGTTCATCCCGTGCGGATTTTTCATTTCGGGCGACAAATCCGCCTCCTGCGCTTTGAGTTCCTGCACGCAGACAATGTCCGCGCCCGAGGCGGCGATGTAGTCGAGAAAACCCTTTTTATAGGCCGAGCGGATGCCGTTGACGTTGGCGGAGACGATTTTGAGCATGGTGTGAAAACGGGTTAAGAAAACGGGCGGCATTGTAACCGATTTTTCAGACGGCCTTCGGGGCTGAAGTAGCAACTGTGTTCCCCCACCCCGTCGGGCAGGGCAACCAAACTCGGTGATTA
>CAMURX010000104.1 GCA_947097615.1 uncultured Neisseria sp.
GCCAATGCCGTCCATTGGCGAGTGTTTTCAACGCGGCAGATGCCGTTTTAGGACGGAAAAGCCGCCAAAATGTTGATTGTCAACACGCCCTAGGGCAAAGCCGACAGCAGCGAAAGCGAAACCGCAGACTGCCCCCGCCGCGCAGACAACCAGGCCGTCTGAAAACCCGAAAAGGTTTTCAGACGGCCTTTGTATCGTGCGTAGCGTGTACCGCCCCGCGACGCGCGCGTTCTATATGATACCTGCCGTCTGAAAACTGCCAACGGCTTTTCAGACGGCCTTTTGGTTTCATCAGCGGCAAAGTCGACCGCACGGAGCAAAACACAGGGCAAAGACTGTTCCCGTCTGCACCCTTCGAAATATGAATGCGGGAATGACGCTTCTGAAAGCCTGTTCGAACCATTCAGACGGCCTCCCGCCTGCCGCCGTGCCAAACGGCAAAGGCCGTCTGAAACCCGCAAAAGGTTTTTTCAGACGGCCTTTTTGCCGATTTGCTTACGGCTTGCGTACAAACGTACCGGCAAACATCACCGGAATCTGCCCGTCTATCGACGCCAAACCCATCACTTCCACCAGCTTCGCCACGCCGCCGGCCATGTCCATCTGCTGCACGTCCAGCACCACAGGCTGCGCGGTGGACACCTCCACCGTATCGTCCGCCGTCCGCTTCAGGCGCAAATCGGCGGTGATGTCGAGCCTCTGCCCGTGCACCTCCAGCACCAGCGGCTGTTTCAGATCCGTTTCCCCTCCCGTTTTCAAAGCATCTATTGCCGCCGCATCCAAACGGCCCAAAACCGTTGCCTGCGGGAATTTCGCCGTTTCAAACACCCAGTCGCGCAAACGCTGGTCGCGGATGTCGATATTGGTTTTCACGCTGGCCAAATCCACGGTCATAGCAAACGCGCCGTCCGCATCGAGCTTGGCCGAAGACGCGGAAAACGCCGATTCTTCCTCAACCGTTTTCTGCTGCGTGTTGGTTTTTTTTGCTGACAAAACGCACCAGCGCGCCGTCCGCCGTCCACGCGCCCGCCGCCTGCGGCACGGCAGAGGCCGTCTGAACGGCCGATGCCGCCGCAGATTAGGCTGTGTTATCCTGATTCGGCGCACAGGCCGCCGCAGCCAAAACACACAATAAAGGGAGCAGTTTCTGTTTCATGTTTATTCCTTTGTCGGTTATCGAAGGGAAACGTTCCGCACATCGGGAACGGCATACGCATTGGACGCCCTTGCCGCAAAATTCCTACAGATATTAACAGAAAATAAAACAACACCCTGTTTATACGGATATTTTTATCGATCCGTTTACGCAAAAGGCCGTCTGAAAGCGCAGCCCCGACACGCCGCGCGGCACGGCGTAAATCTCAGTTAACCCTGCTGCCGCCCCACGGGGCTTGGGCTAAGATGGCGCCACCCTCGCACGGAAGATTTTCTTAACCATACAGGAAAACCATTATGAAACTACGTTATCTGGCCGTTCCCGCTTCGCTGACCCTGCTGCTGTCCGCCTGCGTCGTCCCCTTTGACGCCGACTATGACGACGACTACCGCCCGCAGCGGCCGCGCCGCCACGAAAGCCGCCAATACGAAGAATACGTTCCGCGCCCCGAACAAGACCGCGATTTCGACCGCGAAGAGCGCCGCAACCGCTACGACAGAGCGCGCGGCGACGGCGGTGCTTACGTCGGCAACCAACGCGCAGCCCATTACAGTTGCGAAAACGGCTCGACCGTCAACCTCCGCCGCGAAGGCGACGCGCTGTATCTGACGCTCGACAACAAACAGGCGCGCCTCCACCGTACTTCCTCCGCCTCGGGCGAACGTTACGTGGGCAACAGCGGCCTGTTCGGCAGCGGCGCCGAATGGCACGAAAAAAGCGGCGACGCCTATTTCAGCTTCAAAGACCCCTACGGCAACCGTGTGGACACCACCTGCCAACCCCGTTAAACGGCTCTGCACAAAAGAGGCCGTCTGAAACCCCGAAACAGGGTTTTCAGACGGCCTCATACATTGGCAACGCGGCAGACAACCCGTGCAATCCGTTTCTGAATCACACGGCAAAGCAGACATCGGCGCGGCGGAAGGACACCATGTACAAAAACCGTATCCGCCTGCCCCTTCGGAACACAAATGCGAACATACCGTTTCCGAAAGCGCCGCCGCACTTTCAGACGGCCTTCCCGTTCCCACAACACCCCCTGACAGGTCAGGCAAAACAAAAAAGGCCGTCTGAAAACCCTGTTTCGGGGTTTTCAGACGGCCTTTTTGCTTGACCGCGGGATTAGTTTTTATCCAAATCCACCAGTTTGTTTTTGGCAATCCACGGCATCATCGAACGCAGTTGCGCGCCGACTTTTTCAATTTGGTGGTCGGCATTCAGACGGCGGCGGGCGGTCATGCTGGCGTAGTTGGCCGCGCCTTCCTGGATGAACATTTTGGCGTATTCGCCGCTTTGGATGCGGTAGAGCGCTTTTTTCATCGCTTCTTTGGTGTCCGGGGTAATCACTTCGGGGCCGGTTACGTATTCGCCGTATTCGGCATTGTTGGAAATCGAGTAGTTCATATTGGCGATGCCGCCTTCGTACATCAGATCGACGATGAGTTTCAACTCGTGCAGGCACTCGAAATAGGCCATTTCGGGGGCGTAGCCGGCTTCCACCAGAGTTTCAAAACCGGCTTTCACCAGCTCGACCGCGCCGCCGCACAATACGGCCTGTTCGCCGAACAGGTCGGTTTCGGTTTCTTCGCGGAAGTTGGTTTCAATCACGCCGCCTTTGGTGCCGCCGTTGGCTGCTGCGTAAGACAGGGCGATGTCGCGCGCTTTGCCGCTTTTATCTTGGTAAACGGCGATCAGGGAGGGCACGCCGCCGCCTTTGAGGAATTCGCTGCGTACGGTGTGGCCGGGGCCTTTGGGGGCGATCATGACGACGTCCAAATCGGCGCGGGGGACGATTTGGTTGTAGTGGACGTTGAAGCCGTGGGCGAAAGCGAGCACCGCACCTTGTTTCAGGTTGGGCTCAATTTCGTTTTTATACACGAGAGGCTGGTTTTCGTCGGGCAGCAGAATCATCACCACGTCGGCTTTTTTGGTGGCATCGGCTACGGACAATACTTCAAAACCGGCGGCTTCGGCTTTTTTCCACGAGCCGCCCTGACGCAGGCCGATAACCACGTTGACGCCGGAATCTTTCAGGTTGGCGGCGTGGGCGTGGCCTTGCGAGCCGTAGCCGATGATGGCGACGGTTTTACCTTTGATCAGGGAGAGGTCGGCGTCTTTGTCGTAATAAACTTGCATTTGGGTTTCCTTATTTCGGGATGGGTTGGAGATTCAGTTGCCGTTGTCGGACACGTCGTGCAGCAGGACGATGTCGACGGCGGCGGTTTTGCCGTCTATGGCTTTGAGGAAGTTTTGGAAATGGGCGCTGGCGTTGTGGCTGTCGACGGCGGCCTGGTCGCGCCAGTTTTCAAAGAAGACGAAGCGGTTTTCGTCGGCAATGTCCTGGTGGAGGTCGTAGCGCAGGTTGCCCGCTTCGGCGCGGCTGGCGGCGACGAGTTCGGAAAACACAGCGGCGAGTTCGGCGCGGTGTTCGGGTTTGACGGCGATGGTGGCGGCGATTTTGATGTTGGCCATGTCACACTCCTTATATAGATGTGGAAACAGGTTTTCAGACGGCCTCAAAGGGCTTTGCGGCCGTCTGAACGCTCAGATTTTCAAAATGCGCTCGCCGCGCCCGATACCCGCCGCGCCGGTGCGCACGGTTTCGAGGATAAGGGGCCGACCGACGGCTTCGAGGAAGGAGTCGAGTTTGTCGGTGGTGCCGGTGACTTCGACGGTGTAGCTTTTGTCGCTGACATCGACGATGTGGCCGCGGTAGATTTCGGTCAGGCGCAGGATTTCGTCGCGGTCTTTGCCGAGGGCGCGCACTTTCACCAGCATCAGGCCGCGTTCGACATAGCGGCTGTCGTTCAAATCGATAACGCGCACCACCTCAATCAGTTTGTTGAGCTGCTTGGTGATTTGCTCGATGACGGTGTCGTCGCCTTGGGTGGCGATGGTCATGCGCGACAGGGTCGGGTCTTCGGTGGCAGCGACGGACAGGGAGTCGATGTTGTAGCCGCGCGCAGAAAACAGGCCGACCACGCGGCTCATCGCACCCGATTCGTTTTCCATCAGAACGGATAAGATGTGTCTCATGGCACGCTCCTTGTGTCGTAGTTGCGGTCGTGTACGTCGTTGACGTCGCTGTCGGCTTTGCGCTCGCGCATATGCGGCGGCAGCACCATTTCGTCCAATCCTTTGCCGTTGCCGACCATGGGGAAGACGTTTTGTTTTTTATCGGTGATGAAATCCATGAATACGAAGCGGTCTTTCATCGCCAGCGCTTCGCGCAGCGCGCCTTCGACGTCGGCGGGCTTGTCGATGCGCATGCCGACGTGGCCGTAGGCTTCGGCCAGTTTGACGAAGTCGGGCAGGGAGTCGAAATAGGTTTCCGATTCGCGGTCGCCGTAATAAAGCTCCTGCCACTGGCGCACCATGCCCAGATAGCCGTTGTTCAGGCAGATGGTTTTGATGGGCAGGCGGTATTGGAAACAGGTGGAGAGTTCCTGAATGTTCATTTGGATGGAACCCTCGCCGGTGATGCAGCACACGTCTTTCGAGGGGTCGGCGAGATACGCGCCCATGGCATAGGGCAGGCCGACGCCCATCGTGCCCTGTCCGCCCGAATTGAGCCACTGCCGCGGCCGTCTGAAAGGATAGAACTGGGCGGCGAACATTTGGTGCTGGCCGACGTCGGAGGTGATGATGGCGTCGTTGTCCGTGATTTGCGCCAGCGTTTTGATTACCGTCTGCGGCAGGATAACGTCGCTCTCGGGCAGGCGCAGGCAGTCGCGGGCGCGCCATGCTTCGATGGTCTGCCACCATTTTTCCAGCGCGGCTTCGTTGAACGCGGCCTGCTGGTTCTGCCAGATGTCGGCCAAATCGCGCAGCACGTTTTTCACGTCGCCGACTATCGGCACATCGGCACGCACGCGTTTGGAAATGCTGGACGGGTCGATATCGATATGGATGATTTTTTTCGGCTTTTCCATAAACTTGGCCGGCACGGACACCACGCGGTCGTCGAAACGCGCGCCGACGGCCAACACCACGTCGGCGTTTTGCATCGCCAGATTGGCTTCGTAAGTGCCGTGCATGCCGAGCATGCCGAGATATTGTTTGTTGTCGGAAGGATATCCGCCCAAGCCCATCAGCGTGGCGGTGCACGGTGCGCCGGTCAGCGCGACAAAGCGGGCGAGTTCTTCGGACGCGTTGCCGAGAATAACGCCGCCGCCGAAATAAACCAGCGGGCGTTTGGCCGCCGCCAGCACCTGCACCGCTTTTTTCATCTGGCCGGTGTGGCCGTTCAATACGGGCTGGTAGGAGCGGATGTAAACGTCTTCCTGCGGATAGCTGAATTTCGCCATCGCCTGCGTCACGTCTTTGGCAATGTCGATTACCACCGGGCCGGGACGGCCGGTGCGGGCGATTTGGAAGGCTTTTTTGACGGTGGGCACCAGATCGTCGATGTGCTTCACAAGGAAATTATGCTTCACGCACGGACGCGACACACCGATCATGTCGATTTCCTGGAACGCGTCCGAACCGATGGCGGGCGAGCCGACCTGGCCGGAAATCACCACCAGCGGAATCGAATCGGAATAGGCCGTGGCGATGCCCGTGAGCGCGTTGGTCGCACCCGGGCCGGACGTCACCAGAGCCACACCTACCTTGCCGCTGACGCGGGCATAGGCGTCTGCCGCGTGAACCGCAGCCTGCTCGTGGCGTACCAGAATGTGTTTGAATTTGTTTAATTGGAAGAGCGCGTCGTAGATTTCCAGCACCGCGCCGCCGGGATAGCCGAAAACGTATTCCACGTTTTCCGCCCTCAGACTCTGCACAAGGATTTGTGCACCGGATAATTGCATGATGGCCTCTTTTATTCTGCCTGCAAACCAATAATAAACCCGGGCTTCGCTGCACAACGGTAATGTCGGTTTTCCGAACGGCGGTTTGGGGTACGCGAACGGATGAGCCGGCGACAACCGGAGGATTTCAAAATTGGCTTGGAGCGCAAAGTGTTTAAAAAAGTAAAGAGCGCATAAGATAACGCAAACTCCGTTAACAGGCAAGCACAAATTCCCCCTCGGTGCAAAACGCGGAAAAGGCCGTCTGAAACACCCTGCGGGGGATTTTCAGACGGCCTAGGGGCTGTTGACATTCAATTTTTCACAGTATCATACAGATATGACCAGATA
>CAMURX010000105.1 GCA_947097615.1 uncultured Neisseria sp.
TAATCACCGAGTTTGGTTGCCCTGCCCGACGGGGTGGGGGAACACAGTTGCTACGCGTCGGAGGGAAAATATAAGGCCGTCTGAAACCATATTTTATGGGCTTTCAGACGGCCTTTTGCGTTTTTTATCGGATACGTCCGTGCGCTTTTCAATCCACCACTTTTTTCCCCAGCAGCACAACGTCGGCGCTCAGGCCGTCGAGGTCGCAGACTTGCGGCAGCCTACCCCATTCTTGGAAGCCGAAGGAATGGAACAGGCGGATGCTGGCGTGGTTGTGGCCGAAGATAAGGGCGACGATGTTGCGGATGCCGAGCGCGGGGGCTTGTTCCAGCATATGGCGCAGCAGGATTTTGCCGACGCTGACACCGTGCATGTCGTGGCGCACGTAGACGCTGATTTCGGCGGTGATGCGGTAGGCTGCGCGCGGGTAGTAGTCGGAAAACGCCCCCCAGGCGAGGAGGGTGTCCGTTTCGTCTTTCAGGACATACAGCGGGCGGTTGCCGCCGTGGGCGTCGAGCCAGCTTTGCCGGCTTTCGGCGGTGGCGGGGCTGAGGTCGGCGGTGGATTGGCGGCTGTCTATGGTGCTGTTGTAGATATCGACGATGGCGGCCAGGTCGTCCTGTTGCGCTTGGACTATGCGGTAGCGGTGCATTTCAGACGGCCTACCGCACAAGTTGCGAAACGGTTTTGAAGGCGGGGTGTTTGGCGTCGCGCATCAGGGCGAAGAGCAGGCTTTCGCTGTTGCCGACGGTAACGCCGGCCGCGCGCATTTGTTCGAGGGCGTTGGCTTTGTTGGCGGGGTTGCGCGAGGTGGCGCATTCAAAGGGTAGGTAGACGTTTAACCCCTGCGCGCGCCAGTCGAGGGCGGTTTGCAGGATGCAGATGTGGGTTTCCGCGCCGATGAGGACGATGTTTTGCGCCTGTTTGTCGCGGATGAAGTCTGCCGTTGCCGGGGCGGCGGAAAACAGGGTTTTTTCGCCGACGGGGGCGTCGGGCAGCAGCAGGCGGATGGCGGGCAGGGTAGCACCCAGCCCTTTGGGGTATTGCTCGGTAATCATCATCGGCACGTTTAAGGCCTGCAAGCCCTGTATCAGCAGGCGGCAGGCGGCGGTGAAGGCTTCGCTTTCGTGCAGGGCGGGAGCGAGGCGTTCTTGGATGTCAACGACGATGCAGACGGTGTTTTCGGGGGTCATTTTGCTTCTCCTTTGTTTGCGGTTTTTTTCAGACGGCCTCTTGCTTTGAGGCCGTCTGAAAACAGTTTACAGGCCGTCTGAAAAGGCTTTCAGATGGCCTGTAAACTGTTTAGGAACGGTATTCCGCGTTGATGCGGACGTATTCGTGCGTCAGATCGCAGGTGTAGACGGTGGCGGACTCGCGGCCGCGCTGCAAGTCGATGCGCACGCTGATTTCGGCTTCGTCCATCACGCGCTGCGCGGCTTCTTCGCTGTAGCTTTCGGCGCGGCCGCCGTTTTCGGCAACAAGCACGTCGCCCAGCCACATTTTCAGTTTGCCGTCGTCGAAGGGCACGCCGGCATAACCGGCGGCGGCGAGCAGGCGGCCGAGATTGGGGTCGGAGGCGGCGAAGGCGGTTTTCACCAGCGGCGAGCGGGCAATGGCGTAGGTAATTTGCTTGGCTTCTTCGCGGCTTTCGGCGTTGTCCACGCGGATGGTGACGAATTTGCCCGCGCCTTCGCCGTCGCGGACGATGGCCTGCGCCAGTTCGAGAGCAAGGCCGCCGAGCAGTTCTTTCAGTTGGCCGTAGCGCGGGTCGGCGATGTTGTCGATTTCGCTCTGGCCGCATTTGCCGGTGGCGATGATAACGAAGCTGTCGTTGGTGCTGGTATCGCCGTCTACCGTGATGCAGTTGAACGACATATCGGCGATTTCCTGCGTCAGCAGCTGCAAAACGGGCTGGGAGACTTTGGCGTCGGTGGCGATAAAGCCGAGCATGGTGGCCATGTTGGGATGGATCATGCCTGAGCCTTTGGCGATGCCGGTAGCGCGGACGGTATGGTTTTCGCCGACGCGGCCTTCGCGCGAGGCGGCTTTGGGTACGGTATCGGTGGTCATGATGGCGCGGGCGGCGTCGAGCCAGCCGGCGGGGGCGACTTTGGGCAGGGCGGCGATGATGCGGTCGGAAGGCAGGGTTTCGAGAATGACGCCGGTGGAGAAGGGCAGCACTTGGCCGACGGCGCAGCCGACCTGTTCGGCCGCCGCCTCGCACACGGCCAGCGCGCGGTCGGTGCCGTCGGCGCCCGTGCCTGCGTTGGCGTTGCCGGTGTTGACAACGAGGGCGCGTACGCCGTCGGCGTCGAAAAGGTGGCGTTTGCAGATGCGCACGGGCGCGGCGCAGAAGCGGTTTTGCGTGAACACCGCGCCGACGGTGCAGCCGCCCGCCAGCACCATCAGGGTGAGGTCGTCGTGATGCGGCTTTTTGATGCCGGCCTGGCCGGTGAACACGCGGATGCCGTTGATGGGCAGCAGGCTGTCGGCGGCGGGCGTTTGGTAGTTGACAGGCATTTTGTTCTCCTTTGTTAAATGGTTATATAGTGAAACAACACGGAAAGATACAAGGCAGCAAGCCGAAGACAGTACAGGTAGTACGGCAAGGCGCAGCAACGCCGTAGGTTTTCTATTTTGTTTCACTATAAATCAGGTAAGCGATTATGAACGTTTTTGCGGCGATGGGAAACCGAATCGGCAAGAGGCCGTCTGAACGCGCCAAAACGGCTTTCAGACGGCCTCAAAACCTTTCATCCGCGTTTTTTCAGACGGCCTCCGTGCATATCGCGCCGCGCGGCACGTTTTGCAGATTCCAGTTTGCCGCCGCCCAGTCGAGCAGGTCGCGCGGCTTGTCCACGGGCGGCGCGGGCGGCAGATTGAGATAGGCCGACACCTGCCGCAGCCATTCTTCGCGCCGCGCCAAATCCAGCGCGGGGGCGAGCGTCTGTTTCGACCACTTCTGCCCCCGCGCGTTCACCAGAAGCGGCAGGTGGGCGTATTGCGGCGTTGGCACGCCCAGGCAGCGTTGCAGCCAAATCTGGCGCGGTGCCGACACCAGCAGATCCTGCCCGCGCACCACGTGCGTCACCCCCTGCGCCGCATCGTCGGCCACCACCGCCAGCTGGTAGGCCCAAAAGCCGTCGGCGCGCAGCAGCACGAAATCGCCGATGTCGCGCGCCAAATTCTGCGCGTAATGGCCGACAATGCCGTCGTCAAAACCGATTTCCCCATCCGGCACGCGCAGCCGCCAGGCGGGCGTTTTGCCGTTTTCAGACGGCCTCTGCACTGCATCGCGGCAGCGGCCGCCGTAGACAAAGCCGTCCGCCCCCGGCCGCGCCTCCGCCTGCCATTGGCGGCGGCTGCAATAGCAGGGATACACCGCCCCCGCCGCTTTGAGCCCGGCCAAAGCCGCTTCGTAAACGGCATAGCGGCGGCTTTGGTATTCGACCGCGCCGTCCCACTCGAAGCCGAAGGCTTCCAGCGTGCGCAAAATATCGTCCGCCGCACCCGCCACCTCGCGCGGCGGATCCAAATCCTCCATCCGCAGCAGCCAGCGGCCGCCGTTTGCACGCGCGTCGGCATAAGACGCCAGCGCCGTCAGCAGCGAACCGATGTGTAAAAGCCCCGTCGGGCTGGGGGCGAAACGGCCGGTGTAAGCCATCTGAAAACTCCGAAGCCGCCCGCAGGCGGCAAAACAGCGAAAACCGTTACATCCGCGCAACGTTATGGCGGCGGAATGCGCTTGTGTCAAAAAAATTAAAAATGATAACTGATTGCGACGCGTATAATCCGCCCGCTATTTTAACCCGTGTTTACACATTGATATCAGGACAATCATGCTTCACAAACATTTCAAACTCAGCACCATCGCCGCCCTGCTTATTGCGGCAAACGCCGTTTACGCGCAAGAAAACACTGCCCCCCCAATCCGAAGCAGATAATGCTAATGCCGTATCTTCTTCCGCCATCGAAACCGTTACCGTCACCGCGCAAAACCGCTCCACCCGCACCGAAAACCGCAATTCCTACACCACCTCCGCCATGCGTACCACCACCGGCCTGGCGCTATCGCCCAAAGAAACGCCGCAGTCGGTGAGCGTGATTACCAAGAAGCAGATTGATGAGCAAGGTATTTCCCGTATGGAAGACGCGCTGCGCAAAACCACAGGCATCAATGTTGTAGCCGACGGCGGGCGTTACCGCTACCAGTCGCGCGGTTTTTATATCGACCAGATTGAAGAAGACGGCATTTCCCCCACCGTACCCGGTGCGTCCACCAATATGTACCAAGACGCGCAAAGCATGTCCGATCTGGCGCTTTACGACCATATCGAAGTGGTACGCGGTGCTACCGGTCTGACCCAGGCCAACGGTGCGCCGGGCGGCACGATCAACGCCACGCGCAAGCGCCCGACCGCGAAAACACAAATCCAAGCCGAAGCATCGGTCGACCGCTTCGGTACGGTGCGCACGATGGGCGACGTATCCGGCAGCCTGAACGAAGCGCACACCCTGCGCGGCCGTGCCGTAGCCCTGCTGGAAAAAGACAACAACTTCAAAGACGATGTCGACGGTAAAAAAGGCCCGATTTACGGCATTCTTGAAGCCGACGCGGGCGACAATACAAAAATTACCTTCGGCCTTTCCCATCAGAAAAAACACGAAACATTAGATCCTTCCGGTCTTTTGCTGTCCAAAACAGGCCAAGACCTGCATCTGCCGCGCGATACTTTCCTTGCTGCCGGATGGAATAAAGGCAAATTCGACAAAACCAACGTATTCGGCGAAGTCGAGCACCAATTTAACGACAATTGGAAGCTGACCGGCAAACTGGCCTATACCCACAACAAAAGCCATCAGGAATTTGGGCACGCTGGCCAGCCGCCAAAGCACCGACAGCGACTACCAAGCCCGTATCGGCATCCTCAGCAAATACTTCGGCAGCAGCAACCTGTATGACTTCAGCACCAACCTGACCGGCAAATTCCATGCTCTCGGCCGCAGCCACGATGTATTCGTAACCTATTCCTACTCCAAGGAAAAAGGCGATATGCACAATATCGATGCCAAAAAAGACAGCACGCTGGTGTATGACTTGCGCACTTTCCGTCCGAGCGACATCGCCTATCCCGACTGGAACAACAAAAGCTGGGACGGCGTAAGCGACACCCTGTTCGTTACCCATATGCTCTCGGCCGGCGTACGCTTCAATCCGTTGGAGCAACTGCACATTCTTGCAGGCAGCAGCTATGCCAAATTCAAGAGCCATTATGTGGAAAACGCCACCCGCGCCAACGGTTCGCTCTATAACGAAGACACGCTGACCGAGCAAAAACATTTCACCCCTTATCTCGGCATCACGTTCGACGTGACGCCCAACCAGAGCCTGTATGCCAGCTACACCAGCATCTTTAAACCCAGCTACGGCAAAAAAGACAAGCAGGGCAACCAGATCAAGCCCAAAACAGGCAACAACCTCGAAATCGGCTGGAAAGGCGCATGGTATGCCAACCGTCTGAATGCCTCCGTCGCCCTGTTCCAAATCGACGAGAAAAACCGCCCGCTGAACATCAGCAAAGCGCAGGCGCAGGCCGAAGACCCCAGCGCGACACGCGGCTATTCCATCCCCTTCGGCAAAGTCCGCAGCCACGGTTGGGAAGCCGAAATTTCCGGCAAACTGACCGACAACTGGCAACTGTTTGCAGGCTATACCTTTAACACCAGCAAATACAAAAAAACCGAATCCGCATCGCTGCCCGAAGGTTTGAATTTCAGCACCCACACGCCCAAACACATTTTCCGTCTCTACACCAGCTACAAACTGCCTGTAGACAGCGGCAAATGGCAGATTGCCGGCGGCTTGGAGAGTCAGAGCAAAACCAAAAGCTCGCGCGGCATTAAGCAAGGCGGCTACACCCTGTGGAACGCCAACCTGCAATACAGGCCGTCTGAAAACGCCACCGTCAGCCTGATCGGCAGCAACCTGACCAACAAACGCTACTATCAGAACCAAGTCAGCCGCAACGTTCAGGCAGGCAACTACTTGGGCGAGCCGCGCAATATCACACTCAAATTCAACTACAAGTTCTAAACCCGCAGCAAAAGGCCGTCTGAAACCCGTTTTCAGACGGCCTCAAACCTTTTCAGACGGCCTCAACGCCGCCGCAAACACAATCAAACATGAAAACCCTCCGCCGCTTTCTCACCCTTGCCGCCCCCTTCTGGCTGCGGCAAAACCCCTGGTACAACTGGCTGCTCTT
>CAMURX010000106.1 GCA_947097615.1 uncultured Neisseria sp.
TCTGGTCATATCTGTATGATACTGTGAAAAATTGAATGTCAACAGACCCTAGGGTCTGTTGGCAATCAGCTTGCGAGACGGTTTTTTGAGTAAAAAATGCCCGAATGCAAGGAAAAAAGCACAGCAATCTTGGACACCTGCGGGCATTTTTGATGCGGCAGGCGGGAAAAACACCGCCGCAAGGCTGATTGTCAACAGACCCTACAACGGCAGAGGCCGTCTGAAAGCACGTTTTGCCCTTTCTTTCAGACGGCCTCAAAGCCGTATTACGCGCCGAACAATGCGCCGTAATCGCTTTCCTGTTTGCGGTAGGGCAGGCGGATGTCGACGCGGTAGATGCCGATGTCGTCGAGCGCGGACAGTTCCAGCTCGGCGTCTTTGTCGTACATGATGTCCAGGCGCTCTTGCAGGTTTTTCAGCGCCATCGAGTTGCCGCGGTGCGCTTTTTGCGTGTTTTCCATGTTTTCGTGCGGCGTGTAGGGATTTTCGATGCGGATATACAGCCAGTGTCCCTGCAAGGCGGTTTTCACCACGATATTGCCGGGGCGGGCGGTGGTTTCCACGCCGTGGAAAACGGCGTTTTCCAGCAGCGGCTGCAACAGCAGTTGCGGCGTTTCCGCGTCGTCGGGCGCTTCGTGCAGCCACTCGACCTGCACGCGGTGCGGCCCCATGCGGATTTGTTCGATGGCGATGTATTCCTGCGCCCATTCGATTTCCTGTCCCAGCGTGCTGAACTGGTTGCCCTCGCGCAGCTGGGCGCGGAACAGGTTGGCGAGGTTTTCCAGCAGGGTTTCCGCGTCATACGGACGCAGGCGGATGAGGCTGATGGCGGCGTTGAGGCTGTTAAAGAGAAAATGCGGGCGGATGCGGGCGGTGAGCGCGGTGAGCCGCGCTTCGGAAACGGCGGGCGACAGGGCGCGCAGGCGGTTGGCCTCGAAATACATGGCAAAGAGCACGCCTACGGTGTAGATAACCAAATGCTGCACGAAATGGGTGCGCTCGCCCAATATGACGAAATCGACGACGAAAAGCTGCACCAGGCAAAACAGCAGGTTGAGCGCCGCTCCCTGCGGATGGCGGACGAGATAGCGGTCGGTGAAATAACCGGTAACGGCGTTGGCCGTCACCAGCGGCACGAGCCAGGCGGCGTGCTGCCACACCAGCATCCCATAGGGCGCGCCGCTGCCGGAAATCAGCGGCAGCAGCAGCACGCCGGCGGCGCAGAAAAAGAAAATCCGCGCGGCGGTGCCTAAATTGCGCATGTCGGGAACGGCGAACCAGGCGTTTATTTGACGTATAATGTGCATTTCTTAATAGAAATTTGACTGACAAAACCCGTGCATTATATATGTTTCGGCACTCCGGGCTATACATTCAAACCCCTGATTGGGATAAGTCAGATTCTCCCGCCGCAAAGCGGCAGGGCTTCAACCTTCAAGGAAATATTTGATGAACAGCAACAAAACATGGTCGGGAAGATTCGGCGAACCGGTTTCGGAATTGGTAAAGAAATACACCGGTTCGATAGATTTTGACAAACGTCTGGCCGAATGGGATATCCAAGGCTCGCTGGCGCACGCGCAAATGCTGCACCGGGCAGGCGTGTTGTCGGACGAAGACACCGCCGCCATACGGCAGGGCATGGAAGAAATCCTCGCCGAAATTGCAGCGGGCAAAATGGCCTGGTCGCTTGATTTGGAAGACGTGCACATGAACATCGAGCGCCGCCTCACCGACAAAATCGGCGACGCGGGCAAACGCCTGCACACCGGCCGCAGCCGCAACGACCAAGTCGCTACCGACATCCGCCTGTGGCTGCGCGACCAGATCAGCATCATCCGCAGCCTGATACGCGACCTTCAGACGGCCTTAATCGAGCTGGCCGAGCAACACGCCGATACCGTGATGCCCGGTTTTACCCATCTGCAAGTCGCCCAGCCCGTGAGCTTCGGCCACCATATGCTGGCCTATGTGGAAATGCTCGGCCGCGACGACGAACGCATGGCCGACTGCCGAGGCCGCGTCAACCGTATGCCCTTGGGCGCGGCCGCGCTGGCGGGCACAACCTATCCGATTCGGCGTGAGATTACCGCCGAAATCTTGGGTTTTGAGCAAATCTGCCAAAATTCCCTCGATGCGGTATCAGACCGCGATTTCGCCATTGAGTTCACCGCCGCCGCCTCGCTGGTGATGGTGCACTTGAGCCGCCTGTCGGAAGAGTTGATTTTGTGGATGAGTCCGCGCTTCGGGTTTATCGACATTGCCGACCGCTTCTGCACCGGCTCGTCCATCATGCCGCAAAAGAAAAATCCCGACGTGCCAGAACTGGTGCGCGGCAAGTCCGGTCGCGTCATCGGCCACCTTATCGGCCTGATTACGCTGATGAAATCGCAGCCTCTGGCCTACAACAAAGACAATCAGGAAGACAAAGAGCCGCTGTTTGACACGGTTGACACGCTGATTGACACATTGCGGATTTACGCCGACATGATGCGCGGCGTAACGGTGAAACCGAAAAACATGCGCGCGGCCGTGATGCAGGGCTTTGCCACCGCCACCGACCTGGCCGATTATCTGGTGAAAAAAGGCATGCCTTTCCGCGACAGCCACGAAGTTGTCGCCCAAGCCGTGCGCTATGCCGACCAAAACGGTGTCGATTTGAGCGAATTGCCGCTGGAAGTGTTGCAGGGTTTCAGCAGCCTGATTTCAGACGACGTGTACCAAGTGCTCACGCCCGAAGGCAGCCTCGCCGCCCGCAACCATCTGGGCGGCACCGCGCCCGAACAGGTGCGTTTCCAAGCCGAACGCTGGCGCAGGCTGCTGGAAAAGGCCGTCTGAAAAGCGGGTTTTTCGTCGCCGCGTATAGAGGCCGTCTGAAAACATTGCGAAAATAGCGGTTGCCCGCCGCACGGCTTAACCGTATAATGCGCAGCTTCACGGAAAGGTGGATGAGTGGTTGAAGTCGCACGCCTGGAAAGCGTGTATACGTGAATAGCGTATCGAGGGTTCGAATCCCTTCCTTTCCGCCACATTCGAAAGACAAGCCGTCCGGCTTGTCTTTTTTCAGGTTTCAGAAACGCCGCGCCCGCGGCCGCACCCAAGCATATCCGCATCACCAATCAAACCGGTATTCTCCAAAACAGCAACCCGATAAAAACGCATACGCCGATACGCGCCGCCGCGCGCCTTTGCCTTTTAACTTCGCTTTCAGACAGCCGCAAAGGCCGCTTTCTCCAACCCGACCAAACCCAGTCCTATGCACGTCTCCGAACTACAAACCCAACACATCTCCAAACTGCTCGAACAGGCCGAACAACTCGGCATCGAAGGCGCCAACCGCCTGCGCAAACAAGACCTCGTCTTCGCCATCGTCCGCCAGCTGATGCAGCAGGGACAAGACTTCACCTGCTCGGGCACGCTGGAAATCCTGCCCGACGGCTTCGGTTTCCTACGCAGCGCCGACACCTCCTACCTCGCCGGCCCCGACGATATTTACGTATCACCCAACCAAATCCGCCGCTTCAACCTGCACACCGGCGACACCATCGAAGGCACCGTGCGCGTGCCGAAAAACGACGAACGCTACTTCGCCCTGGTGCACCTCAACACCATCAACGGCGACCATCCCGAAGTGTGCCGTCACAAAATCCTGTTTGAAAACCTCACGCCGCTGTTTCCCAACAAACAGCTCAAACTCGAACGCGACATTAAATCCGAAGAAAACATCACCGGCCGCGCCATCGACCTGATTTCCCCCATCGGCCGCGGCCAGCGCGCGCTTTTGGTTGCCCCGCCCAAATCGGGCAAAACCGTGATGCTGCAAAACATCGCCCACGCGATTACCGCCAATTATCCCGAAGCCGAACTGATCGTACTGCTCATCGACGAGCGCCCCGAAGAAGTGACCGAAATGAGCCGCTCCGTGCGCGGCGAAGTCGTCGCCTCCACCTTTGACGAACCGGCAACGCGCCATGTGCAGGTGGCCGAAATGGTGATTGAAAAAGCCAAGCGCATGGTCGAACACAAAAAAGACGTGATCATCCTGCTCGATTCCATCACCCGTCTCGCCCGCGCCTACAATACCGTCGTGCCCACTTCGGGCAAAATCCTCACCGGCGGCGTCGACGCGCACGCGCTGCACCGCCCCAAACGCTTTTTCGGCGCGGCACGCAACATCGAAGAAGGCGGCTCGCTCACCATCATCGCCACCGCGCTGGTGGAAACCGGCAGCCGCATGGACGACGTGATTTACGAAGAATTCAAAGGCACGGGCAATATGGAGCTGCACCTCGACCGCCGCATGGCTGAAAAACGCCTGTTCCCCGCCATCAACATCAACAAATCCGGCACCCGCCGCGAAGAACTGCTCGTGCCCAACGACCAGCTCCAACGCATGTGGCTGCTGCGCAAATTCCTGCACCCGATGGACGAAATCGAAGCGGCCGAGTTTTTGGTCGACAAACTCAAAGCCTCGAAAGACAACAACGATTTCTTCGAACTGATGCGCGGCAAATAAAGCCGCCCGCCGCTTAAAGGCCGTCTGAAATGATTTTTCAGACGGCCTTTGTGTCATGAAGGACGTGCCGCGCAACCACACACACGGCTTGGTGCCTGTGGAAAATCATGCAGACAGACAAAAGGCCGTCTGAAAAAGCCGATTGGGGCTTTTCAGACGACCTTTGGATGTGTCGGGTACTCGCTACCCGCCGCGTTTACCGCGCGTGCAGGGCATCGACATAGGCTACTTCGTCGCGGCTGCCGAGGACGACGGCAACGCGCTGGTGCAGCCCCTGCGGTTCGATGTCGAGTATCTGCCGCGCGGTATCGGAGGCCGCGCCGCCCGCTTCGCGCATAATCAGGCTCATGGGGTTGGCTTCGTACATCAGGCGCAGTTTGCCGGGCTTGGACGGGTCGCGCGCGTCCTGCGGATACATGAACACGCCGCCGCGCATCAGGATGCGGTGCACTTCGGCCACCATGCTGGCCACCCAGCGCATATTGTAGTTTTTGCCGCGCGGCCCGGTGTCGCCCGCCAGCAGCTCTTCGATATAGCGCTGCACGGGTGGGAACCAGTGGCGGCGGTTGGAGGCGTTGACGGCAAATTCCTGCGTCTGCGGCGGCACTTGCGGGTTGCTTTGTGTGAGGACGAACTCGTTACCGGCATTCAGCGTAAAGACGTTGACGCCGCGACCGAAGGTGACAACCAGCTGGGTTTGCGGGCCGTAGAGCACATAGCCTGCGGCAAGCTGCCTGCTGCCGCTTTGCAGGAAGGAGGCGGTGTCGAGCGCGCCTGCGGGTTTGGCGAGTACGGAGAATATCGTGCCGACGGAGATGTTGACGTCGATATTGGACGAGCCGTCGAGCGGGTCGAACAGCACGAGGTAGCGGCCGTCTGAAGCACAGGCGACGAAGCTGTCTTCTTCTTCGCTGGCGAGACCTGCCACATGGGGATTGGCTTTGAGCGCGTTAATCAGGATGTCGTTGGCAATCACGTCGAGCTTTTTCTGCTCTTCGCCCTGGATATTGCCGCTGCCCGCCGTGCCGAGCACGCCCGCCAGCGCGCCGAGACGCACTTGTGCGCCGATGTTCACGCAGGCGGCGGCTATGGTTTGCACGACGCCGCCCAGCTCGGCGCTCAGGCCGTGTTGCTCGATGTGTTGTTGCAGGAATTCGGGGAAGGTAGTGTTCATGGCTTGATCCTTTGCTGTGGCCGTCTGAAAAAGGCCGTCTGAAAACGAAAGCTGCGGTTTATACCCGTTTCAGACGGCCGCAACAAGCGCGGTTTTGCCCGTATGGCCGTCTGAAAGGCGGGGAGGCGAAAATTCTTGGAAAAAAATCGCGCGCCATTTAGAATACGCCGTTTTTCGCGGCGCAGGCGCCGCAGCCGTTTTTTCCACACGAGACAAGGACAGAACCATGATTGGATTAGCCTACGCCGCCGATGCCGTGCAACAGCCCGGCGCCCTGATGCAGTTTGCGCCCCTCGCGCTGATTCTGGTGGTGTTTTACTTCCTGATTATGCGGCCGCAGCAGAAAAAGTTTAAAGCCCATCAGGAAATGCTGGCCGCATTGAAAGTCGGTGACAAAGTGCTGCTGGCCTCGGGCTTCGCCGGCAAAATCACCAAAATCGGCGAAAAATTCTTCACGGTGGAAATCGCCCGCAATGTCGAAGTGCAGGTCGAACGCAACGCCGTGGCCGCGAAAAACCCCGAATAAGCCGTTTCTTTCCGATAAGGCCGTCTGAAAAC
>CAMURX010000107.1 GCA_947097615.1 uncultured Neisseria sp.
CGACTGGCCTGTTTGGTTGCTATGGTACGCTGATTTGAACATACAAGGGTGTGTCGCCCCTGCGACGCACGCGTTCTATGCAACATCCGCCACCCGCTCCAAAGGCCGTCTGAAAGGTTCTGACGGCCTTTTGTGTAAACAAAGGAATCCGCCATGAACTTCAACAAACTAATCCCCGAACTGTCCGTTTTCGACATCGCGCAAACCAAAGATTTCTACGAGAAACTAGGGTTCCAAACCGAATACGAGCGCCCGAGCGAAAACTTTGTTTTCATGTCGTTTAACGAGAGCCAGTTTATGTTTGAGCAAATCCACGAACAAGGCTGGAACACGGGCGAATTGGCCTATCCGCTGGGGCGCGGCATCAATTTTTCCATCGCCGCCGACGATGTCGAAGCGCTCTACGAAGCGGTGAAACAAGCCGGCATCGAAATCTACCGGCCGCTGACCAAAAGCATTTATCAGGTAAACGGCATTGATGAAGCGCAAATCGAGTTTCTGATTCAAGATCCGAACGGGTATTTGCTGAGGTTTACCAATTAGGCAAGGCATGGGACGGATTCGAGCATCCGGCCTGGCACAGCAATCCTTTCAGAAACGCCATCTCCGCGCAGGCGGGGACGGCTTCAAAGCCACCTGTACGAAAGCAAACCCATGAACATCACCCTGCGTATCCCCGCCGAACACGACGCGGCCGCCGTTACCGCCCTGCTGGACGAACTCACCGCCGCAGGCAGCGACACCGACGGCTTTTGGAACGGCGCCGACACCTTCGTTTATGCCGACTGGCTCGCCGCCTGCCGCGAAGCCGCACACGGGCGCGGTCTGCCCGAAGGTTTTGTGCCGTATGTCCAATACGTTATGTTCGCCGATAACGGGCAGGCCGTCGGCTTTTTAAACCTGCGCCTGCGGCTGAACGATTTTCTGCGCCAGATCGGCGGCCATATCGGCTACTGCGTCCACCCCGCGCAGCGCGGCAAAGGCTACGCCAAACAAGCCCTGCGCCAAGCCATAAGCGAAGCCCGCCGCCACGGTATCGCCCGCCTGCTCGTTACCTGCCGCAGCAGCAACCCCGCCAGCCGCAGCGTTATCCTCGCCAACGGCGGTGCGCTTGAAGACATCCGCGACGGGCTCGAACGCTATTGGATAGACAGCGAAAAGGCCGTCTGAAAGCGAAGCTTCAACGAAGTTAAAACCTTTCAGGCTGCTCCAAACAGGCGACAGGCCGTCTGAAACACATTATCGGGTTTTCAGACGGCCTCAAATCATCAGGCTGCGTGTAGCGTGTGCCGCATAGCTGCGTACGCGGTTTTTGCCACACCTGTCGCACGGCAGAAGGTCGTCTGAAAGGGTAAAACGTGCTTTCAGACGGCCTCTGCCGTTGCGGCAAGATGTGCCGCGCAGCAAGGCAGGCGGTTTCCGTTCTGCGTCAGCCACGCGGCAAACGGTTTGAACGCGCCAACCAAAAGGCCGTCTGAAAAGCTGCCGCTTCGTTGAAGCTTCGCTTTCAGACGGCCTGTTGTTTCCGGCGGTTTATTGTACGAGCAGGGCGGTTTCGCCGGTGTTGCCGTAGAGGGGTTTGACGCGGACGCCGCTGCCGCGTTTGCCGCTGACGGAGACGATGAGGCCGTCGTATTCGCCGGTGTAGGTGGCGATTTCGGCGCCGCCGTATTCGCGGAAGCTGATGCGGCTGCAATCGGGGCGGCAGGTTTGCGCGGGCCAGCGCAGGTAGTAGCTGCGGCCGGATTCGACGGCGAGGTTTTCGCCGCCTTTGAGGTTGAAGTAGGGGTAGTCGGGTTTGCGGGTGCGGAAGCTCCATTCGGCTGTGTGTTCTTTGATGTCGCCGTCGTTTTCCCAGTCGGGCAGGCGGTAGCGGAAGACGGCGCGGTAGGCGGTGTCGTAGGCGAGGGGGGCGAGGGGGAAGAGGGCGAACTGGTAGGGCGACAGGCGTTTGTTGGGGTCGGTTTCGGCGGTGAGCAGGCGGGTGTTACCGATTTTTTCTTTGCCTTTGAAGAGTTCGAAGGAAATCATTTGGGGTTCTTCGCCGCCTTCGGCGAAGGCGATGCTGACGGGGTTGCCGCTGTATTCGCGGTCGGGCAGGGGGTTGGGGGTTTCGTTGGAGAAGACGGGAGCGGCGAGCTTGCCGACGGGGTAGACGGTGTAGTCGGGGATGTTGAGTTTGAGTTCGTCTTGGTAGAAGACTGCGCCGTTGCGGCAGAGGCCGGAGTAGTAGGAGCGGCTTTCGTCGACCTCTTCTTCGCTGCGGTTGAGGCGGCACAGGCGTTCGGCGTCGCGCCGCCCTTGGTTGATGACGAGGGCGTGGCGGTTGTTGTGTGTCGAGTAGGCGATGCCGGCTTCGTCGGCTACGGGGTCGAGCAGGGAGAAGCGGTGGTAGATGGCGGTCATGAGGCCGTCGATGTATTGGTGTTGCAGGGTTTGTTCGCCCATGGGGGCGGCGTGTGCACCGGTGCTGAGGTTTTCTTGTACGCCGAGGTAGAGGTAGCCGGTTTTTTCCACGCGTTCGTCGAGTTCTTTGCCGGTGTAGAGGGGGCTGTCGGCGTGGTTTTCGTCGTGCATGTCTTCGGGGTAGTCGTTGAGGTAGCGGGCGTGTTTGGCGGCGGAGCGGGTGAGTGCGTCGGAGCGGGAGAAGGGGTCGAGCCCGGCTTCGCGGCGCAGCAGGTTGAGGTAGCCGAGGGCGTCGAGGCGGGCGTGGGGTTTGCCGTCGTGTCCGCTTTGGGCGGAGATGGTCGGCGGCGGCGGGCGTTTGGTGAGGCTGACGGCGGCGTACATGAGGGCGGCCAGCAGGGCGATCCAGATGATGAGGGCTTTGAGGGAGGAGGGGAGGGAGGGGGTGCGCATATTATTCGAGGATGTAGAGGCCGACGGCCAGGGTGGCGACGGTGAGGCAGAAGAGGAGGATGACGGAGATGACGAAGCGTTTCATGTGAGTCCTTGGGGCCGGCGGCGTTTTGGGTTCGGTCGGTTTGTTTTGCGGGCTTTATGTGGGTTCCGAAATGGCGCAACGCCCGGGCTTTCAGACGGCCTCGGGCGGATACGGAGCTGCGGCGGTATGCGGATACCGCCGCAGTGTCTGTGTGCGGTTTATTCGTCGGCGAACATGTTTTTAAACCACAGTTTGATGCCGTCCCACAGGCGGCCGAAGAAACCGGCTTCTTCCACGGCTTCGAGGGCGACGACGGGTTTTTCGGCCAGCACTTTGCCCTCGTAGGTGATTTTCAGCTTGCCCAGCACCTGGCCTTTTTCCACGGGCGCGATGACGGGTTGGACGGTTTCCAGCACGGTTTTCACTTTCGCGCCTTCGCCGTGCGGGATGGTGACGTAAACGGGTTCGGCAAAGCCGGTGTCGACGGTGTCTTTCTGTCCTTTGTAAATCTGCACGGGGGCGACGGCTTTTCCGGCGTCGTAGGCTTTGGGCGTGTCGAAGGCCTGCAGCGCCCAGTTGAGCAGCTTGCTGCTTTCGCCGGCACGCGATTCGATGCTGTCGGCGCCGACAACGACGGAGACGACGCGGCGGCCGTTGCGTTTGCTCGATGCGATGAGGTTGTAGCCTGCGGTGTTGGTGTGGCCGGTTTTCAAACCGTCGACGTTCGGGTCGCGGTAGAGTAGGAGGTTGCGGTTGGGCTGCTCGATGTTGTTGTATTTGAAGGACTGCATCGAGTAGATGGGATAGTACTTGGGATAATCTTTGATGATGGCGGCGGAGAGAATGGCAAGGTCGCGCACGGTGGTGATGTGGCCGTCGCCCGGCAGGCCGGTGGCGTTCATGAAATGGGTGTTGTTCATGCCCAAGCGCTTGGCTTCGGCGTTCATCTGTTTGGCAAAATCCGCTTCGCTGCCGCCGAGGGCTTCGGCCAGGGTGACGGCGGCGTCGTTGCCCGACTGGACGATCAGGCCTTTGAGCAGGTCGCCGACGGAAACGGGTTTGCCCGCGTTGAGGAACATACGCGAGCCTTCTGCGCGCCAAGCGGTTTCAGACGGCGTGAGCATATCCTGCGCTTTGAGTTTGCCGCTTTCGAGGGCTTGGAAGGCGAGATAGGCGGTCATCAGCTTGGTGAGCGAGGCGGGCTCGACGGGTTTGTCCAAGTCTTTGCCGGTGAGAATCTGGCCGCTCTGCAAGTCTTGCACGAGGTAGGCGGCGGCAGCGATTTCGGGTGCGGACGAGGGCTGCGGCTTGGGCTCGGGCGGCAGAATGTCGGGTTCGGATGCGGCCTGTTCGACGGGCGCGGCGGCCGCGGGTTTGCTCGATTTGTGGCGGTGTTTGGCGGCATAGGCCGTCTGAAAAGAGAGCGAGGCACAGAGTGCCAGCACGGTGAGGGATACGGTTTTTTTCATAATGATGCGGCAGGAAGGGCGGAGGGATTGGAAGGCTGCGGCAGGCCGTCTGAAAAGAGGGGGCGGCGCGCCGCGCGGAATGTGCGTAAAAAAAAGGCGCATTATACCCACGAGCCCCGCGTTTGCTAACTTTTTCTTGCGTTCGCCCTGACGCGCGGGTATGGTTTTACCTTTCGTAAAATAACTTAACATCATGAACACCCTGCCGCATTCCGACTACCTCACCCGCATCCTCACCTCCTCAGTTTACGACGTTGCCGCCGAAACCCCGCTCGAACCCGCCCGCAGCCTGTCCGGCCGTCTGAACAACACCGTCCTGCTCAAACGCGAAGATTTGCAACCCGTGTTTTCCTTCAAAATCCGCGGCGCCTACAACAAAATGGCCGCGCTCGACGCAGAAGAGCGCAAACGCGGCGTCATTACCGCCAGCGCGGGCAACCACGCCCAGGGCGTCGCCCTCTCCGCGCGCAAACTCGGCTGCGAAGCCACCATCGTCATGCCCGAAACCACGCCGCAAATCAAAGTCGACGCCGTGCGCGCCCTCGGCGGCAAAGTCGTCCTCAAAGGCACGTCCTACAACGACGCCTACGACCACGCAACAGAGCTTGTCGCCCAAAGCGGCCTCACCTACATCCCCCCCTTCGACGACCCCGACGTCATCGCGGGGCAGGGCACCATCGGCATGGAAATCGTCCGCCAGCACCCGCAGCCCGTCCATGCCGTGTTCGTTCCCGTCGGCGGCGGCGGGCTGGCGGCGGGCATTGCCGCCTTTATCAAACACGTCCGCCCCGAAATCAAAGTCATCGGCGTCGAAACCCGCGACGCCTGCGCCATGAAAAAATCCATAGACGCAGGAGAGCGTGTCGAACTCAAAGACGTCGGCCTCTTTGCCGACGGCACGGCGGTGAAACTCGTCGGCGAACAAACCTTCGCCCTCTGCCGCGACCTGCTCGACGAAATCATCCTCGTCGACACCGACGACATCTGCGCCGCCGTCAAAGACATCTACGACGACACCCGCAGCATCACCGAACCCTCCGGCGCCCTCGCCCTGGCCGGCCTCAAAGCCTACACCGCCCGCGAAGGCTGCACCGGGCAGACCCTGATCGCCGTCAACAGCGGCGCCAACATGAACTTCCACCGCTTGCGCCACGTCTCCGAGCGCAGCGAACTGGGCGAAGGCAACGAAGGCATCTTTGCCGTGTCCATTCCCGAAGAGCCCGGCAGCTTCCTCAAATTCGTCGACCTGCTGGGCAACCGCAGCGTCACCGAATTCAACTACCGCTATGGCGACGCCGCCACCGCCCACATCTTCGTTGGTATCCAAACCACAGGCGCCGCCGACCGCGCCGCCATCGCCGCCGGACTGGCCGCCGCAGGCTTCCCCGCCACCGACCTCACCGACGACGAAACCGCCAAAATCCACATCCGCTACATGGTCGGCGGCCGCAGCCCGAACGTGCGCCACGAACACCTCGTCAGCTTCGAATTTCCCGAACGCCCCGGCGCCCTGCGCCACTTCCTCAGCCACATCAAAAGCGGCTGGAACATCACCCTCTTCCACTACCGCAACCACGGCGCCGACTACGGCCGCATCCTCGTCGCCATCGACGTGCCGCCCGAGGACAACGCCGCCTTCGCCGCCTTCCTCGACAGCGTCGGCTATCCCTACGAAGACCAAACCGGCAACGCCGCCTACCGCCTGTTCCTCGGTTGAACCCTGCTGAGGCGATTCGCAAAAAGGCCGTCTGAAAAACCTGCGGAGCAGGTTTTTCAGACGGCCTTTTCAGACGGCCTTTTCAGACGGCCTTTTCAGACGGCCTTT
>CAMURX010000108.1 GCA_947097615.1 uncultured Neisseria sp.
CCTCTCGGCGCCAGAACCTAAATCTGGTGCGTCTACCAATTTCGCCACGTCCGCGCGGAACGAAAGCGCGGATTATACGGAAACAGCGGTTTTTTGCAAGGGCGGCAATCGCGGCCATAGCGGGCGGCGGCTTGAAAATACGGCAAAACGGATTATATTGGCGGGCATTCGCTACAGGCCGTCTGAACGGTTTCAGACGGCCTTTTTACTTTTTATATGATGTTGATTGACGAGAAAGGTCGGACGATGTCGGACACATTGGTTCGGGATTACCTGCAAACGCAGGGTTTGCGGCTTTCTGCTGACGAGGTGCATATGGCGCATCTGGCGGCGCAGGCGGTGGTGGCAATGGGGCAGGCGGAGATCGACCGCTCCGTGTTGTGGGGCGGTGTCGGCGGTGTGGTGCCGTCGGACTATCTGCCGCAGGATGAAGAGACGGAAAAACTGTTGAAACAGGTGTTTATGGCGCTCGATTCCGCTTGGGAGCGCTCGGGCGCGCGTTCGGCGGCGGTGTATCTGCGGCTGCGGGAAGCGGGCGTGCTGCTGGGTTTGGCGCAATGCGGCGAGGTGGCGGAAGGGCTGCTGCCGCTGGACGAGGAAACCGGCTGGCGGCATTTGGCGAGCCGTTCGGCGCAGAGCGGCTGGCTGAATCTGGCCGACGACGTGGCGCGATGGTTGGAATTTGACGAGCTGCGCGGCGCGGCGCATGCCGGTTCGGGCAGCCAGATGGCGTTGCCCGTCACGCTGGAAAACGGCACGGTTTTGGGCGTGGTTTATGTCGAAGCGGCGGAGAAAAACGCTTTCGACGCGGCGGCGCAAACGGCATGGGTCGGCCTGGCGCTGGCGCTGGCCGAACCTTTGCGGCGGCTGGCGGGCGAAGACGAAGCACAGGAGGACGGCCATGGCTAAGCTGGCATTTGTCGCCTCGTGCCGCCTGCCGACGGAGTGGGGCGTGTTCACCATGCACGGTTTTGAAGATGAAAACGGCCAAGAACATGTGGCGCTGACGATGGGCGACGTTTCAGACGGCCTGCCCGTTCTGGCGCGCGTGCACTCCGAATGCCTGACTGGCGACGCGCTGTTTTCGCGCAAATGCGACTGCGGGCCGCAGCTGCAGGCGGCCATGCAGGCCGTGCAGCGCGAAGGACGCGGCTGCATCGCCTACCTGCGGCAGGAAGGGCGCGGCATCGGCCTGATTAACAAAATCCGCGCCTACCGTTTGCAGGATCAGGGCATGGACACGGTGGAGGCCAACCTTGCCCTCGGCCTGCCCGTCGACGCCCGCGATTTCCGTCTCGCCCAACAGATTTTCGCCCATCTGGGCATCAAGGGCGTGCGCCTCTTAACCAATAATCCCGACAAAGTTCGGACGCTGCGCGAAGCGGGCATCAACGTTGCCGAGCGCGTGCCGCTGCATGTGGGCGAAAATGCGGAAAACGAACGCTATCTGCAAACCAAGGCCGAGAAGCTGGGGCATTTGTTTTAAAAGCCACGGGGCTTTGAGGCCGTCTGAAACCCCTTTTCCTGTTTTCAGACGGCCTTAAAGGCTGCACACGGAATCCTTTAAACAACAGAAAGAAAAAAAATGGTCTCATTTTGCCGGTCTGCACCGTTTTCGTGCTGCACCTGCATACCTGTTTCAGCGAAGCGCATCATCTGAACCGTTGGCAGGGTTGGCAGATTATTCTGATGTTTGCGCTGACGGGCACGCTGTTTATCTATAAGTGAAACAAAATAGAAAATCTACGGCGTTGCTGCGCCTTACCGTATTACTCATACTGTCTTCGGCTTGCTGCCTTGTATCTTTCCTATTTTGTTTCACTATACTTCGTCAGCCGCACGGCTCTGCTCAAAGGCGCGGTGCAGCTTGTGCTGATTGCGGGCGGTATTGCTGTGTTGTTTGCCTGAATGGAGACCGTCTGAAAGCACCACCGCAGCCTTTTCAGACGGCCTCAACCTCCCCGCCAAAAGGAAAACCCATGTCCCACACCCTGCCGCTGCGTCCCCTGCCGCTGGCCGAACTGCCCGACGCGCTGTATGCCGCCGTGCGCCCCGAGCCGTTAAACGAACCCTTTTGGGTGGCCGCCAATCCCGACCTGCTGGCCGATTTCGGCCTGACGGCGCAGGATTTTCAGACAGCCGCCAACCTTGCCTACCTGTCGGGCAGCGCCGACGGCTATGCCCCGCCGCCCGTCGCCACCGCCTACGCAGGCCACCAGTTCGGCGTCTACACCCCCAAACTCGGCGACGGCCGCGCCCTGCTGATCGGCGAAGCCGCCGACAGCGGCGGCCGCCTCTGGCAGTGGCAGCTCAAAGGCGCGGGCAAAACCCCCTACTCCCGCTTTGCCGACGGCCGCGCCGTGTTGCGCTCGAGCGTGCGCGAATACCTGTGCTCCGAAGCCATGCACGGCCTCGGCATCCCAACCACCCGCGCCCTCGCCCTGTGCGCCAGCGCCGACCCCATCTACCGCGAACGGCAGGAAAACGCCGCCGTCCTCACCCGCCTTGCCCCCGACTTTCTGCGCTTCGGCCATTTCGAATACCTGTTTTACACCGGCCGCAGCGAAGGACTGAAACAGCTTGCCGACTACCTCATCCGCCGCCACTACCCCGACTGCGCCGCCGCCGCAAGCCCCTACGCCGCCCTGCTCGACGCCGTGATTCGCCGCACCGCCGACCTAGTTGCCGCCTGGCAGGGCGTCGGCTTCTGCCACGGCGTGATGAACACCGACAATATGTCCGCCCTCGGCCTCACCATCGACTACGGCCCCTTCGCCTTCCTCGACGCTTACGACCGCCGCCACATCGCCAACCGCTCCGACAAAGCCGGACGCTACGCCTATCACGCCCAGCCCTATGCCGCCCATTGGAACGTTGCCGCCCTTGCCGCCTGCTTCGCCCCGCTGCTTGCAGGCGGCGAAAACGAAGCCGACGCGCTGGCGCAGCAGTGGCCGCAGCATTTTCAGACGGCCTATCTCGCCGTAATGCGGCGCAAACTCGGCCTGCAAAACGGGCACGTGGGCGATGCCGCTTTGGCAGAAGACCTCTTCGCCGCCCTGCACGGCAAAGACATAGATTTCACACTTTTCTTCCGCCGCCTGTCCCTGCTGACCGAAGCCCACGCCGACCCCTTCCCCGCGCCGCTGCTCAACCTGTGCGGCGGCAGCCTGCCGCCCGACCTTGCCCTGTGGTTCGGCCGCTACCGCCAACGCCTGCGTCGCGAAAACAGCCGCCGCGACGAACGCGCCGCACGCATGAACCGCGCCAACCCGCTCTACATCCTGCGCAACCATCTGGCGCAACAGGCTGTTGCGGCGGCAGAAGCGGGCGACTTCGCCCCCATCGAACGCCTGCGCCGCTGTCTGGCACAGCCTTACGACGAGCAGCCCGAGTTTGCCGACTTTGCCGAAGCCCCGCCCGCAGGCACGCCGCCGCCCGCCCTGTCCTGTTCGAGCTAACGTATGAGGCCGTCTGAAAGCCGTTTCAGACGGCCTCATTCTTAATTTATACGCAACGGCCTTTGTCGTTTGTATTACAATCCGCGCTTTGCCGCAGGCATCAGGCCGTCTGAAAACGCCTGCCGACAGGAGAACGATATGACCGACTGCATTTTCTGCAAAATCGCCGACAAGCAAATCCCCGCCGCTGTGGTGTACGAAGACGAAGAAACCCTGTGTTTCAAAGACATCCGCCCCGCCGCGCCCGTGCACCTGCTGCTGATTCCCAAAGAGCATTTCGACTCGCTCGCGCACGCCGAAAGCCGCCACGAAGCCCTGCTGGGCAGAATGATGCTGAAAGTGCCGCAAATCGCCTCCGAACACGGCCTTGCCAACGGCTTCAAAACGCAGATCAACACCGGACGCGGCGGCGGCCAGGAAGTGTTCCACCTGCACATCCATATCATGGGCACGCCCGCACAGGCCGTCTGAACAGCCCCAACCAAACGTTATATATAAAGGAAAAACTCATGCCCGGTTTCAGCAGCCTCAGCCACTGGCTCTTATTGTTACTCATCGTCGTGCTGGTGTTCGGCACGAAAAAACTGCGCAACGTCGGCAAAGACCTCGGCGGCGCGGTGCACGACTTCAAAAAAGGACTGAACGAAGGCACCGACGGCGAAAGCAAGGACGAAGCCGCCGCCAAGTCCGCCGCCGACAACGACAAATCCGCCTAAACCATGTTCGATCTCGGTTTCAGCGAACTGCTGCTCACCGGCATCGTCGCCCTCGTCGTCCTCGGGCCCGAACGTCTGCCGAAAGCGGCGCGCACCGCCGGACGCTGGCTGGGCAGGCTACAACGCTTCGCCGCCGACATGAAGGGCGAAATCAACCGCCAAATCGAACAGGCCGAGCTGGCCGAAGTGAAAGAGGATTTTGCCTCGGCGGTGCGCGAAGTGCGCGACGGCCTGCAAAGCCCGCAATACGGCGACAGGCCGTCTGAAAACCCCGAAGCGGACGAAGATCTGCCCGCTTGGGAGCGTCTGCCGCCGCAGCGTACCCCCGCCGATTTCGGCCTCGACGGCAACGGCCGTCCGCTTGATGCGGGCGGCGCTTTTTACGACTGCGCCGCGCCCGTGCATATGGTGACCCTGCGCCGCCAGGCGATGAACCGCCGCCGCGACCTGCGCCCGCGCCACCGCCCGCAGCCGCAGTTGCGCGTGCGCCGCCAAAGAGGCCGTCTGAAAGGAGCAGGACAATGAGCGCGCAGACGCAAACCCTGATGGAACACCTGATCGAGCTGCGCCGCCGCCTGATGTGGATCATGCTGGCACTCCTGGCCGCCTTCTTCGCCGCCGTGCCCTTCGCCCAGCAGCTTTACACCTTCGTCGCCCAACCGTTGATGGCCACCCTGCCGCAGGGCTCGCAGATGATTGCCACCGACGTGATCGCGCCGTTTTTCGTGCCGGTGAAAGTGGCGCTGATGACCGCCTTCCTCGCCACCCTGCCGCACACGCTCTACCAAATCTGGGCTTTCGTCGCCCCCGCTCTCTACCGCAGCGAAAAACGCCTGATTCTGCCGCTGGTGCTCTCCAGCCTCATCCTCTTCGCCTGCGGCATGGCCTTCGCCTATTTCGCCGTTTTCCCCATCGTGTTCAAATTCCTCGCCGGCGTCACACCGCAGGGCGTGAGCATGGCCACCGACATCGACAAATACCTGTCTTTCGTGCTCGGCATGTTCGTCGCCTTCGGCGCAACTTTTGAAGTGCCCATCGTCGTCGTCCTGCTGCACCGCATGGGCGTGGTGTCGCTGGAACAAATGCGCGGCGCACGGCCTTACGTTATCGTCGGCGCGTTTGCCGTCGCCGCCGTCATCACCCCGCCCGACGTCCTGTCGCAGGTGCTGATGGCCGTGCCCATGGTGCTGCTCTACGAACTCGGCCTGCTGGCCGCCCGCCTGTTCAAACCCGTGCCCGACAGCGGCGAAGCGGACGGGGAGGAATAAGGCCGTCTGAAAACGCAGCTTGACAATAGTCAAGACGGTTTTCAGACGGCTTTATGCTTTATTGCTGTCGGAGACAAATCGGCCTGGAAGAAAACCGCCGGCGCATCCTAGCCATGCCGTGCTACGCCTCGCCGCACACCGACCAAGAAGGCATCGGACGCTTTTACCAGGCACTGGAAAACCTGCCTGCCAAAAGCGGCTGAATCAAAACAAAAGGCCGTCTGAAACGTTTTCAGACGGCCTTTTGCAGTTTGTTTAGAGCAAACCAAAATATCCGCTCCGTGGCAGCAGCGTCGGACGGTATTCGGAAGACGCAGCGGCGTATCCGCAAGCGTGCAGTCGAGGCCGTCTGAAAAAGAGAGAGGCCGTCTGAAATGTTTTCAGACGGCCTTTTAATGTTTTGCCTAGCGGCTTAGGCGCGTTTGCGGAATTCTCCGGTGCGGGTGTCGATTTCCACTTTGTCGCCGTTTTCGATGTAGGACATCACCTGAATTTCGGTGCCGCCGACGAGGCGTGCGGTTTTCATCACTTTGCCCGAAGTGTCGCCTTTGACGGCAGGTTCGGTGTATTCCACTTCGCGCACGATGATGGTGGGCAGTTCGACGGAAATCGGGTTGCCTTCGTAGAAGGT